>NZ_JBFRRH010000066.1:0-25555 GCF_041472995.1 Vibrio sp. 10N.261.46.A3
AATTTGGAGCGATACATCGGGTTCGAACCGATGACCTCAACCTTGGCAAGGTTGCGCTCTACCAACTGAGCTAGTATCGCATTATAAAAGGTCTTTCACCTTTCGATTACCGCTTTCGCCGTAACCTACAAATTGGAGCGATACATCGGGTTCGAACCGATGACCTCAACCTTGGCAAGGTTGCGCTCTACCAACTGAGCTAGTATCGCAATCTGAAAACGTCTTTCGCCGTTCAGGGCTGCGAATTATAAGAGCATTTTTTTGTGATGCAAGTCCTTAATGCAAAATTACGAAACTTTTTACTCAACTGCTGTAAAAGCACACAGATTTGCAAAAAAAACGGCTCTTATGTCCCTGAAAAGTTAGATAAACGTGATCATTTTATTCGACTAGATGTTAATAATCGTTTTTCGGTAATACTGCAGCTCGGCGATAGACTCTCGAATATCATCCAATGCTAGGTGACTTCCTGACTTTGAAAAACCGTCTAACACTTCAGGCTTCCAACGACGAGTCAGCTCTTTCAGAGTGCTTACGTCAACATAGCGGTAGTGGAAGTACTCTTCTAACTCTGGCATGTGCTTGTATAGGAAACGGCGGTCTTGACCAATGCTGTTGCCACAAATTGGTGACTTACCTTTTGGTACCCATTTTTCAAGAAACTCAATGGTTTGTTGGATGGCATCTTGCTCTGAAACCGTGCTTTCTTGAATTCGTTTCACAAGGCCGCTGCCAGTGTGCGTCGTTGTGCACCACTCGTCCATCTTGTCCAATTCACTCTGAGGTTGGTGAATAGCCAAAACAGGTCCTTCAGCCAGGATGTTAAGCTCACTATCAGTAACGATAGTAGCAATTTCAATGATTTTATGAGTTTCAGGATCAAGTCCTGTCATCTCTAGATCAACCCAAATAAGGTTCTGATCGCTAAAGGACATAAGGCGTCGCCTATTTGTTTATGTGTAAAAGAGGTACTATACCCAAATAACTATACTCAAACTAGCTTTAGGACCATCGAAATCACGTGGTACCAGCAACATCCTGTTTGAGTCCCCAATCATCAAGTTAGATGTGTTAAGTGAAAAATTGTGGCTAAAAAAAAGAAGTTAACCAAAGGTCAAGTACGTCGTGTACGTAGCAACCAGAACAAGCGACTCAAGAAAGAAGATTCTATCCAATGGGATGAGAACATGCTTGGCGGAACCAAAAGCGGACTCGTGATTACGCGCTTTGGCCAACATGCTGATATCGAAGATCTTGAAACTAACGAAGTTCATCGTTGTAACTTACGCCGTAGTATCGAGACTTTAGTTTCTGGTGACCGAGTGACTTGGCGCGCAGGCTTAGAATCAATGGCCGGTATTTCTGGCGTTGTGGAAGCGGTTGAACCGAGAACTTCAATGCTGACTCGCCCTGATTACTACGATGGCCTAAAGCCAGTAGCTGCGAACGTCGACCAAATGGTTATCGTTTCGGCTGTGCTACCAGAGCTATCACTTAATATTATCGACCGTTACCTAATTGCTTCAGAAACGGTGAACATCGCGCCGCTTGTTGTACTGAACAAGGTCGATCTACTGACTGATGAGCAGATTGCTGAATACCGTGAAACACTTAAAGAGTACGAGAAGATCGGCTATAAAGTGATGTTCGTGAGTAAAGAGTCTGGCTACGGCATCAAAGAGCTGGAAGCTGAACTCAAAGACCGTATCAACATCTTTGTTGGTCAATCGGGTGTGGGTAAATCAAGCCTAGTGAATGCATTAATGCCTACGCTAGACATTGAAGAAGGCGAAGTCTCTGAGAACTCAGGTCTTGGTCAGCACACAACCACGGCAGCTCGTCTGTACCACTTCCCTTCTGGTGGTGATCTGATTGATTCACCAGGAGTACGTGAATTCGGCCTATGGCACCTAGAAGCTGACGAAATCACTGAAGCCTTTATCGAGTTCAAGCCTTACCTTGGCGGTTGTAAGTTCCGTGACTGTAAACACATTGATGACCCAGGCTGCATCCTGCGCGAAGCGGTAGAAAACGGAAAGATCAGTCGATTACGTTTCGACAACTACCACCGCATCATTGAAAGCATGGCGAGTAACAAAGATAACCGTCAGTATTCACGCAACAAAAAAGCCGATCTCTAATCGCGTTTTTGTGAACAAATGTGTGCATTTACTGACAATTGACGCGAATTTAAGTAACATCTCGCGCCCTAAACCGTCATCGACAGATTTAATTGAAAAACAATTAGCATTGGAAAATTAATACAATGGATAAGATTAAAGTTGGATTGCAGTACTGGATTCCACAACATGGATTAACTCGCCTAGTCGGCAAACTTGCGTCTGCTAAAGCGGGCGGCTTAACGACAGCGATCATCAACTGGTTCATCAAGCAATACAAAGTGAACATGGATGAAGCTCTGCATAGCGATCCAAAACACTTTAAAACATTCAATGAATTCTTCGTGCGTGAATTGAAAGAAGGCATGCGCCCTATCGCTGAAGGTGAGTCTGTTATTGTTCACCCTGCAGATGCACGTGTGAGCCAATTTGGCCCAATTACTGACGGTCAACTGATTCAAGCGAAAGGCCATAACTACTCAGCTCGCGAGCTATTGGGTGGTGATGCTGCTCTAGCGGATGAATTTAAAGACGGCGAGTTCGCAACGCTTTATTTGTCACCAAGTGATTACCATCGCGTGCACATGCCATGTGACGGCACACTGCGTCAGATGATCTACGTTCCAGGTGACCTTTTCTCAGTTAACCCGTTAACGGCAGAAAACGTTCCAAACCTATTCGCACGTAATGAGCGTGTCGTTTGTATCTTCGATACGGAATTTGGCCCAATGGCACAAGTGCTGGTTGGCGCAACGATCGTAGGTAGCATCGAGCAAGTATGGGCGGGTACCATCACGCCACCTCGCGGTAACTCGGTTTACAAATGGGATTACCCTGCACAAGGTGACAAAGCAATCATCTTGAAGAAAGGCGAAGAGATGGGCCGCTTTAAGCTAGGGTCAACCGTTATCAACCTGTTCGCTAAAGATGCGATCAAGTTTGACGACACGATGCAAAATGGCGAGAAAACGGTTCTTGGTACACCTTTCGCACACATTGCTGGTAAAGAAGTTGAGACTGATGCTGTTGATTCAGCAGAGAACACTGACCAAGCTTAACGATTTGAGTTAACTCGTTTAAGCTTTAAAGGCGCGTTACTTTTTCTATTTCAGAGAAGAGCGCGCCTTTTTCTTAACTCTACCGATTCATTTGCTACTCAAGCTCTAACAACTCAAATTCCCAAAACCTTGCCCAGACACCTGTTGCTTCTCACTCTTGCTTCTAACTGCCCAGAAAAGATTGACCAAAAACAAAACAGTTGCCGAAACCTTAAATAACTTTTTGATTTTCCAACCCGTCTCCAAGTACCAGAAATCCAGATAACTTACTCTATTTGAAGATATTTTATTTATAGGGTCTTTGTACATGCCTAAACTCAATGTTGGCGTTCTGGTCAAGCTGTTGATTTGTTTTGCGATTCCCTTAGGCGTGTTATTCATGCCAATAGATTCAATACCAATCGATGACCTCACGCTGATTCAGCACCGCTTATTGGCGATATTCTTATTAGCGGCTCTGTTATGGGTGCTTGAACCTGTTCCGGTATTTGCCACTTCCATTTTGATCATTGCGCTTGAATTGGTGATGATTTCTGACAAAGGCTTACACCTATTTAGAAATCCACCAGCGGGACACGATCTCGGTGATTTAATCAAATATACCGACATCTTCGGTGCATTTTCGTCACCTATCATCATCCTTTTCATGGGGGGCTTTGCTCTTGCGATATCCGCATCCAAGTACGAACTCGATAACAACCTAGCTCGAGTGCTTCTCAAACCATTTGGTACAGAGCCGCGCTTCATTATGCTCGGCTTAATGCTGATCACCGCCGTGTTCTCAATGTTCATGTCAAATACCGCAACAACGGTAATGATGCTTGCGCTACTCGGTCCGATCGTAGCTTCTGCACCAAAAGGCGATATGGGGATTAAGGCGCTCGTATTGTGTATTCCAATTGCTGCCAACACCGGTGGTATCGCGACACCCATCGGTACACCGCCCAATGCCATCGCGCTGCAGTACCTAACGGGTGAAAACACCATCGACTTCCTCAGCTGGATGATGATGGGCTTACCCTTTGTGATCATCCAACTCACCATCGCTTGGTTTCTTCTACAAAAACTCTTCCCTTCTAAAGAAAGAAACATGGTGCTCAAGCTCGATGGCCAATTTAGAAAGAGCTGGCGAGCGATTGTGGTTTACATCACCTTCGCTGCGACAATCTTATTGTGGATGACCACCAAACTGCATGGCATGAACACTTATGTCGTGTCTATCATTCCACTGGCTGTGTTTACTCTGACTGGCATTATGGGCAAAGAAGAACTCAAGCTGATCAACTGGGATGTGTTGTGGCTGGTCGCAGGTGGTATTGCGATTGGTATCGGCCTTGATAAAACAGGCTTAGCCGCTGCACTCGCACACGCGATTGACTATGAGTCGCTGTCACCGACAGCTGTGGTACTGACGTTATCTATCGTGTGTTGGTTAATGGCGAACTTCATGTCAAACACTGCAACTGCCAACTTGCTGATGCCGATAGCCGCTGCGATTGGTGCTTCCATGGAAAGCCTAGTTGCGATTGGTGGCCTGCAAGGCTTGCTGGTTGTGGTCGCCTTCTCTGCGTCACTTGGTATGATTTTGCCAGTATCGACACCACCAAACTCACTGGCCTACTCAACCGGACTTATCGAAAGCAAAGACATGGCGAAGATGGGCATCATCTTAGGTATTGTCGGCTTGCTGATGGTTTATCTCGCCCTGTTTATCATCACCTAGTAAGCGTTAACGCTCCCCTTTAATCCTAACTAAAGCGCTGAATGTAAATTTGGCGCTTTTTTCGATCTATACCGCTCCACCCCAAGCAATTAACTAACATTTCAATCAACAGGTAACTGTGATTTTACTTCACTGTTTTACAAAAAGCAGAGTAAATATATTTAGAATTTATGATTTCAAACACATTCATTCCCCGACAGGGAGCGGCACTATACACGCATCAGAGACACATCAATTCACCATCAAGTACGTCACTGTAGTTAGTTTTTTGTCTAATAAAGAGGAATAGACCTTGAGACATACTATTAAATTTAAAATTCAGATCGCAATTGCGGTCATTATTGCCGTCGTGAGTGGCGCTCAAGCCTGGATATCGGTTAATCAACTGACTCAAGAAACTGAAGTCGCGATCAACCAAGAAATGAAAAATGTCAGTGCTGGCACGACGAATTATATTGCCGATTGGCTCTCGATTCGCAGCGATATGATGCTGGCTAATGAGCCGACCATTTCAAGCAACAGCAACTCTGACCGTGAGTTACTCATCACCAAACAAGCCGGACAATTCTTGTCTGTTTATGCAGGATTCAGCGATGGCTCTATCGCTTATGGCGACAAAGGGGAAGACTGGCCAGCAGGCTACGACCCGCGCACCCGCCCTTGGTATAAAGATGCCAACACAACATCAGATCTCATCATTACCGAACCTTATCAAGACTTTGACGGCAGCATTGTCATCAGCTTTGCAAAAGCATTCAACGGTGAAAGACAAGGTGTCCTCGCGGCAGACCTAACTGTAACCAGCATTATCGACACTGTACTCAACGTGAAACTGGATAACGATGGCTTTGCGTTTTTAGTCGACGGTAACAACAACATCGTTGCCTACAGTGATGAAGAGCTAAGTCAGAAACCACTGACCAGTTTGAACCCAGAGCTAACGGCCAATAAGGTGTCACAACTGATCCAAGGCCAAATGATCACCACGCTAACTTGGCCTAGCCAAGGGGATAAAATGGTCTACATTGCCAACGTCCCGAATACCGATTGGTCGTTAGGTATTGTTATCGATAAGGAAATGGCGTTCTCTGCGGTATCTGACGCGATTCAGTTCATCGCTCTTACTTCTTTGATTTTGTACATCGTCATTTCGATTGCGAGCACTATGGTAATCAACCGACTGCTTTCTCCATTACAAACCTTATCAGAAGCACTGACTCAGCTTGCTCAAGGCAGAGGTGATCTCACTCAGCGTATTGATATCACGCGTATGGATGAGATTGGCAAACTTGCCGAGCTTGTAAACCAGTTCTTAAGCCAGATGCAAAGCATGTTGAAGGGCGTGATAGAGCACAGCCACGATCTCAACAATCATGCTGAAAAAGCCAATCAACTGGCTACCCAATCATCCATTCGAGTTGAAAATCAGCAAAACGATATCAATCAAATAGCGACCGCGATTCATGAGATGTCCGCCACGGCAGCAGAAGTGGCTAGCCATGCCGAATTAACCGCCTCAGCCTCTCAAGCATCAGCGACCGCTTGTAACGAAGGCCAGGAGGTTATTCAACAAAACCGTGATGCGATTACTGGCCTTGCGACTCAAGTCGAAGACGCGGCCAATGTGATTCGTGAATTAGAGAGTAATGCTCAAAGCATCAACAAGATCCTATCCACCATTCAAGGTATTGCTGAACAAACCAACCTGTTGGCATTGAATGCCGCGATTGAAGCGGCGCGTGCGGGAGAACAAGGTCGTGGATTTGCGGTTGTTGCAGACGAAGTTCGAGTGCTCAGCCAAAGAACGCATGGCTCAACGGAAGAAATCCGCGTGATGATTGATACGCTGCAGAAGAATACCGAACATGCCGTAGAAAGCATGACCACTAGCACTCAACTGGCAGAGAACAGCGTTGGCTTCGCAGAACAAGCTCATGGCAGCCTGACTAAAATCACCCAGGCGATCACTGAAATCAACGATATGGCGCTGCAAATAGCGAGTGCTGCGGAAGAGCAACGCGCAGTAAGCGAAGACATCAGTCGCAACACGCAAGGGATCAAAGATGCCTCCGACGATCTTGCACAACAAGCTGAAAGCAGTCGCAATAGCTCAAATGAAATGAGTAGCGCTGCCGAGTCGATGCGCCGAGATGTAGAGCGCTTTAAGGTATAACTCATCTCAAGCAAAGTAAGTTGAACCACACCAGCAAGCGACAGCTGACATAAACTAATAACTGAAACAAAGTCGTTCTTTCATAAGAATCACTTTGTTCTCAGTCCGGTTTAATGCATATTGATGAGCTAATTTATCCCAGACACAAGGATGTTATTCAGATGGGATTCGAATGGTTGGCTCTTGCTGCCGCTTTTCTTTGGGCCATCGCGAGCCTAATGTCAGTAAAGCCTGCTCAGCACTTAGGTTCTTTCGCCTATAGCCGTTGGCGAATGGGTTGTACCGCGATCATCTTATCGAGCATGGCTTGGTTTACCGGTGGTTGGTCAACGGTCGAAGCAGACCTAGTCACGCCAATGATGATGTCTGGACTAATTGGCATCTTCATTGGTGACACCGCCCTATTTGCTTGTTTGAATCGAATGGGACCGCGCCAAGCGGGTTTGCTGTTCTCTTGTCACGCCGTGTTCTCGGCGATTCTTGGTTACTTCCTATTTAGCGAAAGCATGACTTCTGTTGAGCTGATTGGCTCGGCTTTGGTGTTCAGTGGCGTTTTAACAGCGATATTCTTTGGTCGTCGAGGACAAGCCAACAACCAACTCGAAACCATCAAAGGCACTGTGTGGATTGGCGTTGCTCTCGGAATCACAGCGGCTATCTGCCAAGCATTAGGTGGGATTATTGCCAAGCCCGTGATGCAAACCAGCATTGACCCAATAGCAGCTTCTGCCATTCGAATGATCACCGCTTTTGTAGCTCACTCACTGTTTCGCTTAACAGGCGCCAAACTTTCACGCGCACTAAACCCAATGAATAAGCAAATATTCGCGATTACCGCGGTTAACGGCTTTTTGGCAATGGCGGTGGGAATGACGCTGATCTTGTATGCGTTGCAGGAAGGCAATGTCGGCATGGTTGCTCTGTTATCTTCAACCACGCCAATCATGTTGTTACCAATACTTTGGTTGTACACCAAGCAGAGACCAAATGTCTATGCTTGGATAGGTGCCATTGTTGCCGTAGTGGGTACTGGTATTCTGGTCAGCTAGCTAGTGAAGTTAATTGGCAGCTGTTTGGAAACTGAGAATTAATAGCTAATGACTATTCACTCTCAGTAAAACAAAATCAAAAAGCTAAGAGCGCGGGAACGGAAAAGCCGTCACATCATCGATATGGTCATAACCTAATGCCAGCATGATCAGACGATCAATACCTAAAGCAACACCCGCACAGTCTGGTAAGCCCGCTTTTAATGCCTCAATCAAGTGATGGTCAATCGGTTGAGGCGATAAGCCCATCTCAATACGTTTGGCATTGTCATCTTCAAAGCGCTTGAGCTGCTCTTGTGGCTTGTCTAGTTCATGGAAGCCGTTTGCCAATTCAATGCCTTTGAAATACACCTCAAAGCGATCCGCCACTCGTGGATCATTCGGGTTAATCTTGGCTAACGCCGCTTGTGATGCTGGGAAGTCATAAACAAACGCAGGCACTTGTTGCCCTATCTTTGCTTCAACCCCAATACTAAACAGTAGTTGTAGTAAGGTATCGCGGTCTTGTTCTGGATCAGCAATGTCACTAAGCCCAAGCTTCGCTGCCGCTTGTTTTAGAGTATCCATCGAATCTTCCAATGGACACACACCTAACACATCAATAAAGGCTTGTTGGTAAGTCATCCGCTCTGCTGAGCCCGATTTAAGTACCTGCTGTAACAGCAAATCCATTTCATCCATCAGGTCATGATGATCAAAGCCAACTCGATACCACTCCAACATGGTGAACTCAGGGTTGTGATAACGGCCATTCTCTTCGTTACGGAAAGATTTACAAATTTGATAAATACAGCCACTGCCCGCTGCTAATAGACGTTTCATATGAAACTCAGGGCTCGTCATAAAGAACAGTGGCTGACCGTGTGCATAACCCGGCCCTACAAATTCAGTTTTGAAAGTATGCAAATGCACGTCAGTCACCGTGGCGTGGCTCATCGCCGGCGTATCCACTTCCATCACGTTTCGCTCAGCAAAGAACTGACGAATTTGATTAAGGATATCAGCACGTTGCTTTAACTGTTCAATGGTTGCGGCCGGTTGCCATGTAGAGTGCATTATTGAGTTCCATATTACTGAATTCTAGGCGACGAAAATTACCACCTTTCATCGCTTTTGTAAGCTTCTATCTTTCTATTCGTGAAAGCAAAATGTTGTTTTAATGAAGCCAGAAAATTACGTTCTACAATACAATTATCAATACAGATTTCACATCAACATTGATAACAAAAATCATACTCAACAAGCCGTTAACACCCGTCCTGTGGGTTAATCGTTATCAACAATTCATTGCCGTGATTGCAGTCACATAACCTATAATTTCTATGCCTCCATATGCATTACCGACCTAAAAACCCAAATGCATCAACTTTTCGAATACCTTCCTCTCTTACACTGAACCTACCACTTAAGGCTTAGGGGCGCTAAATGGTTCCTACGATTTAGAACCTCCTAAATAGGCTTTTTATAATTACAAGCGGAATACTCCGCATCACACTGGAGAATAACTGTGAAGACAATTACCACAGATATCGCAGTCATCGGCGCAGGCGGCGCTGGTCTTCGTACAGCTATTGCTGCGGCTGAAGCTAATCCTGAACTGGAAGTAGCACTGATTTCTAAAGTTTACCCAATGCGTTCGCACACGGTAGCGGCAGAAGGCGGTTCAGCAGCGGTAATTAAAGACGAAGATAGCCTAGATAACCACTTCAACGATACTGTTGGTGGTGGCGACTGGCTATGTGAACAGGATGTTGTTGAATACTTTGTTGAAAACTCGACTCGCGAAATGATCCAAATGGAACAATGGGGCTGCCCATGGAGTCGTAAAGAAAACGGTGAAGTAAACGTACGCCGATTCGGCGGTATGAAGGTAGAGAGAACGTGGTTCGCAGCGGATAAAACCGGCTTCCACATGCTTCATACTCTGTTCCAGACTTCGATGAAGTACGACACAATCAAACGATTTGATGAGTACTTTGTGGTGGATTTGCTCGTTGAAGATGGCGAAGTACAAGGCCTAATCGCGATTCACATGTCTGAAGGTGAGCTTGTTACCATCAAAGCAAAATCTGTTGTTCTAGCAACCGGTGGCGCAGGTCGTGTTTACCACTGTAATACCAACGGCGGCATCGTAACGGGCGACGGTATGGCAATGGCTTATCGCCACGGTGTACCACTGCGTGATATGGAGTTCGTTCAATACCACCCAACAGGCCTACCGGGCACTGGCATCTTGATGACCGAAGGTTGTCGTGGTGAAGGCGGTATCATCGTCAACAAGAACGGCTACCGTTACCTGCAAGATTACGGCATGGGCCCTGAAACTCCAGTGGGCGAGCCGAAAAACAAATACATGGAACTGGGTCCACGTGACAAAGTTTCTCAAGCATTCTGGCACGAGCAGCAGAAAGGCAACACCATCAAGCACCCACTTGGTGATGTCGTACACCTTGACCTTCGCCACCTTGGTGAAGAGTACCTACAAGAGCGTCTTCCGTTTATCTGTGAGCTTGCAAAAGCGTACGTAAACGTAGACCCAGCAAAAGAGCCAATCCCAATTCGTCCAACCGTTCACTACACCATGGGTGGTATTGAGACTAACGGTACCTGTGAAACTCGCATTAAAGGCCTATTCGCCGTTGGTGAATGTGCTTCAGTTGGCCTACACGGTGCAAACCGCCTAGGTTCTAACTCTCTGGCTGAGTTCGTAGTATTTGGCCGCGTTGCTGGTGAAGAAGCGGTGAAACGCGCTGCTGAATTCAAAGGCTGGAACGAAGAGTCTATCGCTAAGCAAGTTAAAGCGGTTGAAGATCGCATCGCAGGCATCTTGGCTCAAGAAGGCGACGAGAACTGGGCTGACATCCGTACTGAAATGGGTCACACCATGGAAGCGGGTTGTGGTATCTACCGTCAAGAAGACTTGATGCAAAAGACCATCGACAAAATCACTGAACTGAAAGCTCGCTACAAGAAGATCAGCATTAAAGACAAAGGCAAAGTGTTCAACACTGACCTACTTTACGCTATCGAAGTGGGTTACGGCCTTGAAGTTGCAGAAGCGATGGTTCACTCAGCGATCCTTCGTAAAGAGTCTCGCGGTGCACACCAACGTCTAGACGACAACTGCACAGAACGTGATGACGTGAACTTCCTGAAACACTCTCTATCTTTCTACAACGAAGATGCAGCACCAACCATCGACTACAGCGGCGTTAAGATCACCAAATCTCAACCTAAAGCTCGTCTGTACGGTGAAGCTGCAGAGAAAGCCGCTGCCGCTGAAAAAGCAGCAGAAGAGAATGCTAAGAAGAGCGAAGAGGAGCAAGCATAATGTCAGCGAATCGAATCCAAAAAATTGAAATCCTGCGTTATGATCCTGAGCACGATGCAGAGCCTCACTTTCAAACCTTTGAGGTGCCATTTGATGAAACCATGTCAGTACTTGATGCGATCGGTTACATCAAAGACAACCTAGATAAAGACCTATCTTACCGCTGGTCTTGTCGTATGGCGATTTGTGGTTCTTGCGGCATCATGGTTGATGGCGTGCCAAAACTAGCGTGTAAGAGCTTCTTACGTGACTACCCGAATGGCTTCAAGATTGAGCCTTTAGCTAACTTCCCAATCGAAAAAGATTTGATTGTCGACATGACGCCGTTCATCGAGCGCCTTGAAGCGATCAAGCCTTACATCATTGGTAACGACCGTAAGCCAGAAGACGGCACTAACATCCAAACTCCAGAGCAAATGGCGAAGTACAAACAGTTCGCTGGCTGCATCAACTGTGGTTTGTGTTACGCAGCGTGTCCTCAGTTTGGTCTAAACCCTGAGTTCATCGGCCCTGCAGCACTTGCTCTTGCTCACCGCTACAACCTAGATAGCCGTGACAATGGTAAAGCTGAACGTATGAAGCTTATCAATGGCGACAATGGCGCTTGGGGCTGTACGTTTGTAGGTTACTGTTCTGACGTATGTCCGAAGAAAGTAGACCCAGCAGCGGCAGTAAACCAAGGTAAAGTTGAGTCTTCAATGGACTTCGTTATCTCGATGTTCAAGCCAGACGGATCGCAAGTAAAAACAGCAGAGGAGGCATAATATGAGCAATCGTAAGCCTTATGTTCGTGAGATGAAGAGAACGTGGTGGAGCAACCATCCGTTCTACCGCTTCTACATGCTACGTGAAGCGACTGTACTGCCTTTGATTCTATTCACTCTGTTCCTAACCTTCGGTTTGGGTGCACTAGTGAAAGGCCCTGAAGCTTGGGCTGGTTGGTTGAGCTTTATGGCGAACCCTATCGTCGTTGGTATCAACATCGTGGCACTGCTAGGCAGTTTGCTGCACGCTCAAACCTTCTTCAGCATGATGCCTCAAGTAATGCCAATCCGTCTTAAAGGCAAATTGGTTGATAAAAGAATCATCGTACTGACTCAGTGGGCTGCGGTGGCTTTTATTTCTTTAATCGTTCTTGTTGTGGTGTAAGGAGCTTTCGTTATGAACACAAACTACAAAGTTAAGCCTGTTAACCACAATCCACAACGCTCCGATGAGCCAATCTGGTGGGGTCTATTTGGCGCTGGCGGTACTTGGTTCGCGATGATCACACCAATCACGATTCTAGTGTTAGGTATCTTAGTGCCAATGGGCATCATCGATGCTGACGCAATGAGCTACGAGCGTGTGTCTGAATTTGCCACCAGCATTATCGGCGCGCTATTCATCATCGGTACGCTGGCACTGCCAATGTGGCACGCAATGCACCGTCTTCACCACGGCATGCACGACCTTAAGTTCCACGTCGGCGTTGCGGGTAAAGTGGGTTGCTACTTCGTTGCAGGCCTAATCAGCGCACTGTCTGTTATCTTCATTTTTATGATCTAAAAGCAGATACGGGATTCGAGTAATCGAGTATCGAAGAGCTTAAGAGCAGAAAATAGAAAGCAGAGCTAGGTTATCTAGCTCTGCTTTTTTATTGTTTGTCGAATATCTCGCATCCCGTTTACTCGTATCTGCTCTTCCCGCTCTTCGTATCCCGCATCTCGTTTACGCGCATCTGTTCTTAAGGTACAAAAAAAGGCCGCATAAGCGACCTTTTTCAGATACTTGAAGTAAATTACTTCACACGACCAACGTATTCGCCAGTACGAGTATCAACTTTAACAACTTCACCGATTGCGATGAATAGAGGTACACGAACTACCGCGCCTGTTGCTAGAGTTGCAGGCTTACCGCCAGTACCTTGTGTGTCGCCTTTAAGGCCAGGATCGGTTTCAGTTACTTCGATCTCAACAAAGTTTGGTGGAGTTACTGTGATAGGGTTATCATTCCACAACGTTAGAGTACAAACGTCATTTTCAACTAACCATTTTGCAGAGTCAGCAACTGCTTTTACGTCTGCTGCGATTTGCTCAAATGTTTCGTTGTTCATGAAGTGGTAGAATTCGCCATCGTTGTATAGGTAACCTAGTTCAACGTCAACAACATCTGCAAGCTCAAAGCTTTCGCCTGATTTGAATGTTTTCTCTAACACTTTGCCTGACAGCAGTTTACGAAGTTTTACACGGTTAAACGCTTGGCCTTTACCTGGCTTAACGTATTCATTGTCGATAATTGAGCAAGGCTCGTTATCTAACATGAATTTTAAACCGCCTTTGAATTCATTGGTGCTTACTGACGCCATGATTTTCTCTTCCACATCTTTGAGTTAATTTCAATGCCGCATATCATAACCCGAAAAGTCGAATCTGTTGAGCAAAACTGGCTCAAACAACTATCGAATGCGATCTCTGACCCGACAAAACTGCTTGAGGCATTGGAAATAGACCCAACACCGTGGCAAGCAGGCTTTGCTGCTCGTGAGTTATTTGCACTTCGGGTACCTCTTAGCTTTGTCGAACGAATGGAAAAAGGCAACCCACACGATCCATTGCTACGACAGGTTTTACCGCTAAGCGAAGAGTTTGAGGTACACCAAGGCTATTCTGCTGATCCACTGGAAGAGCAAGAGAACGCAATTCCGGGCTTACTGCACAAATATAAAAATCGAGCATTGATGATTGTAAAAGGCGGTTGCGCAATTAACTGCCGCTACTGCTTCCGTCGTCACTTCCCTTATCAAGATAACAAGGGCTCGAAGTCTGTTTGGCAAACCAGCCTAGACTATGTGGCTGCTCACTCAGAGATCAACGAAGTTATCTTGTCGGGTGGCGATCCACTGATGGCAAAAGATAGCGAACTAGAGTGGCTGATTCATGCTATCGAACAAATCCCACATGTGAAAACCGTTCGAATTCATAGCCGATTACCGGTTGTAATTCCCGCTCGAGTAACAGATGAATTGTGCCAATTGTTAGCTCAAACTCGCCTTAATGTGGTGATGGTGAGCCATATTAACCATGCCAACGAAATCAACCTAGAGCTCAAACAAGCCTTCCACAAGCTTAAGTTAAGTGGTGCAACTCTGCTCAACCAAGGTGTGATGCTTAAAGGTGTAAATAACAGCGCTAACTCATTGAAAGAATTAAGCGAAAAGCTATTCGATGCCGGCATTTTACCTTACTATATGCATGTACTTGATAAGGTTCAGGGCGCTGCTCATTTCTATATTTCAGATGAAGAAGCGAAGCATCACTTTAAGGAGTTAATCTCTGAGGTTTCTGGCTACCTAGTACCTAAGTTAACCCGTGAGATTGGTGGACGCAGCAGCAAAACACCACTCGACCTACACATTGAATAGAGAAGTTGTATCAATGAAACACAATACCTCAATTGATCCACCAGTAATCACATCTCAACCAGCGCTTAAGTTCAGCTCAAAAGGTTTCACCATCATCGAGCTGGTCGTGGTGATCGTGATTCTAGGTATTGTGTCAGTCACCGCAGCTTCTAAGTTCCTCAACCTTCAAACTGATGCGCGCATCTCTACATTAAATGGCCTCAAAGGCGGAATGGAGGGTGCAAGTGCTATGCTTTATGGTAAGACATCGGCATTAGGCTTAGATAAAGCAGCGAGTGCGTCAGTGAATGTTGAGGGCGACAATATATCAGTCGTCTATGGCTACCCGGCGGCAATCAACAGTGACGCTTGGTCAATGCTAATAGAATCAACCTTTCTTGATGCTGAGTGGGGAGTCGGTAATGCCGATTGGTTCTTTACCAATGTAAGTGCCGGAGATGGAACAATTATCTACGCTCCAGCAAGTCGTAAAAAGGAAGGAGATAACTGCTACCTTGAGTATCAAGAAGCGACAGAAACCACGACACCTGTCTTCACCTTAACAACAGACGGCTGCTAGACTTTACGTCACCTTTATCAATCGTTAAGACAAAAAGTTTTTGTTCGATCGTCCGGTCTATTATTAGCATACTCGGCTCTATTCTAAATTTTTAGGAGGGGTGATATGACACAATTTATAGAACAAACTCTCAACCTTGCCCCCTTTAGCTGGGCAGGCCTTGCAGTATGCATGCTGTGTGGTTCGTTAATCGGCATCGAAAGACAAACACGCGGTAAACCGGTAGGTATCAGGACATCGATTCTGATCATCAGCGGTACCTATTTCTTCCTTACGATGGCGATTAGCCTTTCCCCTAACACGCTCGATCAAGCTCGTGTGCTTGGTCAGATCATTACAGGGGTAGGTTTCCTTGGCGCCGGGGTAATGATGACACTGGATGGAAAGATTCATGGTGTCACTTCAGCCGCGATTATTTGGGTACTCGCTGCATTAGGTATGATGATCGCACTAGGGCATCTTTCCCAATCGGTCATTATCACGCTAATGGCGCTAGTGATTCTGCTTGGTGTCGATAAAGTGGAAAACAGCTTCCAAAGCCTGCGCCGTGGCGTTCACCAAAAGTGGATGCGAAAAGGTCGAGTGAAGAAGTAGCCTCAATCTGAGACAGACATTAAGAAGGCCTAGTCACACGACTAGGCCTTTGTGTATCCAACTCATTAATACACTTGAATACACACCTGATTCTTACCTGCAGCCTTTGCCTTATAAAGCTGCTCATCCGAGGAACGAATGCTTTGGTTTTCCCACAAGTGGCCGACACTGTCGAATTTATACAGAGAGTAGAGCGTCGCGCCGCCAGACACAGAAATATTAATCTTGTCACCCGTAGGGCATCGATAACTCTGTAGGCTAATGTCGTTTTGAATTCGCTCAAAGATCGATGAAAGCAACTCAGACGATTCACCCGTAATCGCGACAACAAACTCTTCGCCACCAAATCGAGCCACGATATCTTGCTGTCTAACGCTGTTCAGCATCAACCGAGCAACATGGCAAATCACCTCGTCCCCCACTTTATGGCCATGCTGATCATTAACGACTTTGAAATCATCGATATCAAACACGCCAACACCAATAATCGGCTCCTCATCCTGGGCCAGTAATCGAGCCTCAAAACCACGTCGATTCAGCAAGCCCGTTAATGGGTCGCGCATTGCTAGCTCATTTAAACGCTGGTGCTCTTGTCTTGTATAGAAGCGCCATAGCCATAAAACCGAGAGCAGATACAAAACCAACAGTATCGAAAGCTGAATCTTCTCCATTTCCAAGATATGCAGAAAGTGCTCGCTCTTATCTTCTTCAATACTCAGATATAACTGGGTGTCAATGTCATCAACATACAGAGGTTTGGAATAAGTAAAGTCCATAAAACCGTATTTGTTTGCGCCTCGCGTACTGGTGACTTTGTAGCCATGGGTAGGGTTTGAGACTAGGTTAGAGACATAGCCATCGACACCCAACACCCCTTTAAACTCACCATTAACGTAGATTCCTTTGGTTAAGGTCACCACTTTCTGACCTGTCAGGTAGTCATCATATTGGCCGGTATACACCACTTGGTCTTGCCCTTGAGCTAAGCCAAAGCGAATCGTGTTCACCCAATAAGGCCTGCTATTCACAACCGAATCAAAGGTGTCGCCTTTAATGTAACTGGCAAAGTCAGAAGGCGAAGAGATAATGAACTTCTCTTTTGAAATGAAGTAAATCGCAGAAATGGTATCTATGGTATTGGCAAAATAAGCCATGGTCGGCGCGATGAACAGGCGCTTACCCGCTTCGGTATAAAGGTCCGATTCCGGGTTGCACATCTCGCGAGGGCCAGAGAACATAAAATCAAAACGAGGGGCATGTTGCTCCTCACTGGTGAAGTAACACGTCTCACCCTCGATCTTTTTGTCATGCGAGAATACGTAGGTATCCCCATGCAGTGGATAAAGCGCAGTGATGTTGTACTCAAGCGCATTTATGATCTGTGTGAGCTCCGCTAAAGAGCGTGTCACGCCTTGGTTTTCCATTCCATACTGTTTATCTGATTCTTCCGCTGAATCAACGAGCAACAAGCTCAAAACTACTAAAAAACTGGCGGTCAGGCCTAAGAAAGCCTTTTTAAAATCGACGGTATGGTGGTTAATCAAAGCATATAAATCATCATTGGGAATTTATCGCACATTGTACCCATAAATTCAAACATCGCAACAACAAATATAAAACAACATGCTTATTGGGTAATTTGAGAAGTTTATCGTGGAAGTAGAATTGAATGTAATAACGCCCAAACAAGGGTTTAGGCGTTGATAGGCTTAGTCTTTAATCGCGTATGCGTAACTAAAAGCTAATGCATTAACTGAACGTTGCTCGCCAACCGTAGAACCAAAGGCTAAACGACAGCGTTATTTAGCAAAGTTTACAATCGGGAAGCACGGGAAGAAACCGTTATCAGCACAGTTGATCAGACCAACTTGTACGCCTTCGATTTTGTTGGTTTTGTTGAAGATACCAACCTGAACCGTAGACACTTCTGAAAGGTTCGCAGCGCCAACATCAACCATAGTGTTACCTTCTGAGTAGTTTACAAAACTCACGTTCGCGCCTTTCACATCATTAGTAATGTTCACAGCACCAAGGTTAACACCCGTTGTTTTACCCGTGTTCCAGTTGAAGAAACCTAGAGATGCACCGGTCATTTCTTGGTTCACTTTTGATGCACCAAAAATACCCAGGTTCACACCTGTGGTCGTTTGCGTCTCAGACATACCAACAACAGCAAGATCAAGACCTTTAAGGTCGTTCACTTGTCCGTGAAGTAAAGCCAAGCGCACACCGCCAACTGCATCTGAATCAGGTGCGTTGAAGCCGTTAATTGTTGAAAACATAACAGGCGAAGAGGCAAATGCCGCCGGTGCCATTACTGCTGCAGACACAGCAAGTACTGAAAGTAGTTTTTTCATTGGGGGAGTCTCCACTGACTTATTGTTGACTTGATTAATCCATTTTCAATCAAGCATTTATTATCCTTTATTCAACAGCTATCCATGTTAGATCAATGTCATAACTGTACTGTTGAATATAAGCCGCTAAATCATAAAGAGCAATATAAAGAAAGGGATACGGTGAGAGGTAAGAGTAGCGATCTAGGCTCATGTTTCTATTTGAAGGTTGTAAAGATTCCCTATCACGCTCGTGCCTCGCTGTAGGGAATGACGAAACGCAAAATAACTCCAGCAATAACAACCGTCATTCCAGAACTGAGGAACGAAGTATCTGGAATCTCAGAACACAACACCCTCAAACGCTTATAGGCAAAGCAGATTCCCTATCACGCTCGAACCTCGCTGTAGGGAATGACGAAACACAAAATAACTCCAGCAATAACAACCGTCATTCCAGAACTGAGGAACGAAGTATCTGGAATCTCAGTTTAACAACGAATCCAATTATAACGAGCATAAAAAAACGGAGACCGAGGTCTCCGTTTTCTAAAGCTTATGTATGGCTCTCTCTGTTACGAGAAAGGGGATGATTACATCATACCGCCCATGCCACCCATACCGCCCATGCCGCCCATATCAGGCATAGCAGCAGACGCATCTTGAGGCTTGTCTGTGATCATCGCTTCTGTCGTGATCATAAGACCAGCAACTGATGCAGCGAACTGAAGTGCAGAACGCGTTACCTTAGTTGGATCTAGGATACCCATAGCAATCATGTCGCCGTATTCGCCAGTCGCCGCGTTGTAACCGTAGTTACCTTCGCCAGCGCGAACGTTGTTAGCAACCACTGATTCTTCATCACCAGCGTTCTTAGTGATTTGACGAATCGGAGCTTCCATTGCACGTAGTGCAACGCGGATACCTACGTTTTGCTCTTCGTTGTCACCTTCAAGGCCAGCAACTTTAGAGGCAGCGCGGATAAGTGCAACACCACCACCAGCAACCACACCTTCTTCAACTGCAGCGCGAGTTGCATGAAGTGCATCTTCAACGCGGTCTTTCTTCTCTTTCATTTCAACTTCAGTCGCAGCGCCAACCTTGATTACCGCAACACCGCCAGCTAGCTTAGCTACGCGCTCTTGAAGTTTCTCTTTGTCGTAGTCAGATGTTGCATCTTCGATTTGTTGACGGATTTGAGAAACACGACCTTGGATCATTGTCTCTTCACCCGCACCATCAATGATGGTTGAGTTTTCTTTAGTGATGGTTACGCGCTTAGCTTGACCTAGATCTTCTAGCGTTACTTTCTCAAGGTCTAAACCGATCTCTTCAGAGATAACCGTACCGCCCGTTAGGATAGCGATGTCTTGAAGCATAGCTTTACGACGGTCACCGAAACCAGGGGCTTTAACAGCCGCCACTTTCACGATGCCACGCATGTTGTTCACAACGAGAGTTGCAAGCGCTTCGCCTTCTACATCTTCAGCGATGATTAGAAGTGGACGAGATGCCTTAGCAACCGCTTCTAGAGTCGGAAGAAGCTCACGAATGTTCGACACTTTCTTGTCGATAAGAAGAATGAATGGGCTTTCTAGATCAACAGAACCCGCTTCTTGGTTGTTGATGAAGTAAGGAGATAGGTAACCGCGATCGAACTGCATACCTTCAACTACGTCTAGCTCGTCTTGTAGAGCCTGACCTTCTTCAACCGTAATTACGCCATCACGACCTACTTTTTCCATCGCTTCAGCAATGATGTTACCTACTGTCGAATCAGAGTTCGCAGAGATAGTACCTACTTGCGCGATAGCTTTAGTATCTGAACATGGAACAGACAGGCCTTTTAGCTCTTCAACCGCTGCGATAACCGCTTTGTCGATGCCGCGCTTAAGATCCATTGGGTTCATGCCAGCAGCAACCGCTTTTAGACCTTCAGTGATGATAGCTTGAGCAAGAACAGTTGCTGTCGTTGTACCGTCGCCCGCTGCGTCATTCGCTTGCGAAGCCACTTCTTTAACCATTTGTGCGCCCATGTTTTGGAACTTGTCTTCAAGTTCGATTTCACGTGCAACAGAAACACCATCTTTAGTGATCGTTGGTGCGCCAAATGATTTGTCTAGAACAACGTTACGGCCTTTAGGACCTAGCGTTACTTTTACCGCGTCAGCCAGAACGTTTACACCTTCTAGCATTTTAATACGTGCGTCGTTACCAAATTTAACGTCTTTAGCAGCCATCTTTATTTCCTTTAAATTCTTTATTCAGTCAGTTCAGGTTTATGGGTCGGATTACTCAACGATCGCCATGATGTCGTTTTCAGACATGATCAGAACTTCTTTGCCGTCGATTTTTTCAGACTTAGTGCCGTAGCCTTCAGCAAAGATAACAGTGTCGCCAACTTTAACGTCCAATGGTTGTACTGAACCGTTTTCTAGAATGCGGCCTTTGCCAACAGCTAGAATTGTACCGCGAGTTGATTTTTCAGCGGCAGAACCAGTTAGAACGATGCCACCAGCAGATTTAGATTCAACTTCTTGGCGCTCAACGATAACTCGGTCGTGTAGAGGACGGATATTCATCGGTCAGATCTCCTGATAATTTCCATTTAATTTGATAGTTGCCACGATTGGCATGGGGTTACCCAATATGTTGGGGCGATGTGGAAGAACCCAAGGGGGAAAAGATAAAAATTGTGATCTGAAAAGCAGATAAGAGCAGATGCGAGATGCGGGTAAACGAGTAACGAAGAGCGGAAGACAAGAGAATCGCCTTCTTTGTTTTTGCCTTTCGCATCCCGAATCTCGTTTACTCGTATCTGCTTTTCATGCTCTTCCAGCTCTTCGCATCCCGAATCTCGTTTACTCGTATCTGCTCTTTCACATCTCGCATCTGCTTTTAGCTTTTCTTTCTTTCCAAGCCACATCTGTTTATCCTACGCTTTTGGTTTCTATCGGCGTTTTACATGCAAGATAAGCACGGGCTATTAACCGCCCCAATTGAGAGTACATTGCGTACCATGACCATACCGACCATATTCGGCATGGTGGCGATCTTGATGTTTAACCTTGTCGATACTTTCTTTATCTCATTATTGGGTACCCAAGCCCTTGCTGCGGTGAGCTTCACCTTCCCTGTCACCTTTGCAATCAACTGCATCACCATGGGGATTGGCATCGGCCTTTCGACGTGTATTGGAAGGTTACTTGGCCAAGGTTGCGCACAAAATGCCGCTCGTTTTACTTGCCACGGTTTACTGCTTGCGGTGCTTCTTGTTGGCTTTGCATCAACTCTGGGGCTTGTAACGCTTGAACCCATGTTCGCCTTATTGGGCGCTGAACCTGAGCTACTGCCACTGATATCCGAATATATGACAGTCTGGTATTTAGCCATTCCACTACTTGTTATTCCTATGGCAGGTAACAGCGCGATACGAGCCAGTGGCGATACCAAAACACCGGCCAAGATTATGATGCTGGCAGGCCTGATTAACGGCATTCTCGATCCTCTATTAATCTTTGGTTACGGCCCTTTCCCTGAGCTAGGGATTCAGGGCGCAGCCATTGCTAGCGGATTCAGTTGGTTTGGTGCTTTATGTGGCTCACTGTATGTATTAACCATACGAGAAAAGCTACTTGCTCCGCCTAAGCTAAAAAACATCATCGATGACTGGAAACAGATCTTAACCATTGGCACACCCGCCGCGCTTTCCAATGCCCTTAACCCACTTGCTGGCGCCATTATCATGATGATGTTAGCCAAACAAGGGACAGAAGCTGTAGCGGCTTATGGCGCTGCCCAGCGTATTGAATCGATTCTTATCATTGTGTTGATGTCTCTGACTTCGGCTCTTACGCCTTTCATGGCGCAAAACTTTGGCGCAAACAACCCTCAACGCAGCTTTAAGGCTCTGTTCTTAAGCATGCGCTTCGCCGTGATGTTCCAGGGCTTGATTTTCTTAATGATGGTGCCACTGAGCATCCCTTTGGCAGCCCTGTTCTCTCAAGAAGAATCTGTACGAGGCATCTTGTGGCATTACTTGTTAGTTGTCCCGTTTAGCTATGGATTCCAAGGCATTGTAATGATGCTAATCAGCGCTATGAATGCAATGCATCAACCTCTCAAAGCCTTTCAATGGAGCTTCATGCGTCTGTTTGTATTTACCTTGCCGTTTGCTTGGGTAGGTAGCCAAATCGATGGCGTAGAAGGGCTGTTTATTGGCCTAGCTTTAGGAAACATAATGGGTGGTATTTCAGGGTATTGTTTTGCACTTCGTGTAAGGGCTAAAGCAGATGCGGGATGCGAGTAACCGTGATACGAAAAGATTTAAGAGCAGATGAAAGATTCGAAGAGCTTGAGAGCAGAAAAAGACTAAAAAAAGGAAGATGACATGGAAGACACCACTTACAAAATGCTTTATGACGCACCGATTGGCAAGATGATCATTGTGAGTAATGGTGTGTCGATTATTGAAATTGACCATGTAAATCATGAAGAGCTAATGACTAGCAATCCGGATGACCTTTGCCAACTGGCGACGAAGCAGTTAGATGAGTACTTTGCAGGTCAACGAACAGAATTCGATTTGCCATTAAGAGCGATAAAAGGCACGGACTTTCAAAAAGCCGCTTGGCAGGCTTTAACGACCATTCCTTATGGCGAAACCATCAGTTACGGTGAGCAAGCAAAGAGAATGGACAATCCAAAAGCCGTAAGAGCAGTCGGTGGTGCAAATGGCAAGAATCCATTTAGTATTGTTGTACCCTGCCATCGAGTGATTGGTGCCAATGGCACATTAACCGGCTACACCGGTGGCATGAACCGCAAAGAGTGGTTACTGGACTTTGAGCGTTCGGTTCTAAAAGCGAGATGAGAGTAAACGGGATGCGAGATACGAAAAGCATATAACTCGAACTCCGAATCTGCCCCTTCTTATCATTACATCATTTCCTACAGCGAGGTACGAGCGTGATAGGGAATCTCTCTTTATGTTGAACACCGAATATGACAAGTAATACGTGGCATGAGATGCGAGATGCGAGATGCGAGATGCGAGATGCGAAAATATATAACAGCTATCACTCTGTTAGTGACCCGCTTACTCGTATCTCGCATCTATACTCAAATTCCAGATACAAAAAAACGGCTACACTCGCGTGCAGCCGTTCTAGTATTCGATGAAAGTTAAGTGATTACTTAACGATCACATCACCTGACATCTCAGCTGGAATATCAATACCAGACAGAGAAAGCATCGTTGGTGCAAGGTCAGACAGCTTACCGCCTTCTTTGAACTCAACGTCTTTGTTGCCCACGTAGATAAGTGGCACTGGTAGGTTAGTGTGCGCCGTGTGGATGCCGCCCGTTTCTGGGTTTACCATCATTTCCGCGTTACCGTGGTCAGCAGTGATAAGCAATTGACCATCGGCTTCTTTGATCGCTTCAACCACTTTGCCAAGACATTCGTCTAAAGACTCTACCGCTTTAACCGCTGCATCGTAAACGCCAGTGTGGCCAACCATGTCACAGTTAGGGAAGTTACAAACGATAGCGTCGTATTTACCGCCTTTGATTGCTGCAACAAGCTTTTCAGTTAGCTCAGGTGCGCTCATTTCTGGCTGTAGGTCGTAAGTTGCTACTTTTGGAGAAGCAACAAGCTGACGCTCTTCGCCTTCAAACTCGTCTTCTTTACCGCCGTTGAAGAAGAACGTCACGTGCGCGTATTTCTCTGTTTCAGAGATACGTAGCTGCGTTTTGCCTTCTTTCGATAGCCATTCACCGTAGGTGTTCTCTAGAGAAGCCGGTGGGAATGCACATAGAAGAGGAATATCTGCTGCGTATTGAGTCAGCATCACGAAATCGATCGCTGGGAATACGTTACGAGCAAAGCCGTCGAAATCAGGAACGAATGCACGCGTGATTTCACGAGCACGGTCAGCACGGTAGTTCATGAAGATAACCGCATCGCCATCAACGATAGCAGCAGACTCTTCACCTTCCGCTTTGATTTCCGTCGCTTTAACGAACTCATCGTTTTCGTCACGAGCGTAAGCCGCTTCTAGGCCAGCTACTGCAGTGTCGAATGTGAACTCTGCTTTTGCTTGAGTCAGCAGGTCGTAAGATTCTTGAACGCGATCCCAGTTGTTATCACGGTCCATTGCGTAGTAACGACCAATAAGCGAAGCCACACGGCCTTTACCTAGCTTAGCGAACAACGCTTGGAAGCGTGCAAGTGTGTTTTCTGCACTACGTGGCGGTGTATCACGGCCGTCTAGGAATGCGTGTAGGTAGATTTTCTCTGCGCCACGCTCTGCTGCCATTTCAACAGCTGCATAGATGTGATCTTCATGAGAGTGAACGCCACCTGGAGACATAAGACCCATGATGTGAACTGCTTTCTCAGCTTTCACCGCTTTGTCGATAGCGTTAACCAGCGTTTCAGTTTGGCCGAATTCGCCGTCTGAAATTGACTTAGTAATACGAGTAAGATCTTGGTATACCACGCGACCCGCACCGATGTTGGTGTGACCCACTTCAGAGTTACCCATTTGGCCATCAGGTAGGCCTACATCTAAGCCAGAAGCCGAGATTAGCGTGTTAGGTTGGTTAGCAATAAGACCGTCTAATACTGGTGTTTTAGCGTTCGCGATAGCGTTGTCTTGGTTGTCTTCACGGTAACCGTAACCGTCAAGGATCACTAGAGCCATTGGCTTCTTAGCTGACATAGGACTGACCTCGTTCAATTCAAAATAAATCGGTATAAAAACAAATTAGCGTAATTTTACTACAGTTTACAGTCAAAACTGTAGCGGAAGATCAAGAAAGGGCGCAGGTAGGCGGATCGGATATGAAAAAAAGTGTCATTTGATGGTGACCGATGCTTTGTTTCCAAATTAAAATTTTTATAAATAATTCCGGTGAGACTAAGTATTAGGTGACCGCTATTCCATCAGGCCAGCTTGCTTAAAGCTTTTTTATCGGATAAGTCTAACAAACTTGAGTGTTGTTGTTTCTTAAACTGACGCATCAGCAAGTAAGGTCACGGCTAGAGCATTTTAATTCCAGCGCTTAAAAGTACCGAGCGGTACTCATCATCAAGAGCCGCTATCTTCCTCTTTCTTACCATGCTGATATTTTTACTTGTATCTTGTTTAAAAAGACTTAGTGCGATTTTCCTCAGGACATTGAAAGCTAAAGCTCCAGTGCCTC
>NZ_JBFRRH010000067.1:0-156504 GCF_041472995.1 Vibrio sp. 10N.261.46.A3
CCACAAGTGCGCATTATGTACGTTATGTTAAATTTGTTTTGGTGTTTATAAGGCAGGTATCTTTGTGCGATGCCCTGCCTTTTTATTGTGTCGATATTCTCTAATTTATACTGTGTATTTAACCATATTGGCTATTTACCATAAAATACCTAATAACCAGTGATAATAATCTTCGATTTTAACCCTGGTATTAGTTAGAGATTAGCCGCCAGAAAATTTAACTTTGTAGCCTTTCTTTTCAAGGTGAGCTTTGATCTTGTCGCGAGCGTCACCTTGAATTTCGATGTTGCCATCTTTGACTGAGCCGCCGCAGCCGCAAACTTTTTTGAGTTCTGCTGCCATTAGTTTTAATGGTGCGTCATCTAGGTCTAAGCCAGTTACGACAGAAACGCCTTTGCCTTTACGGCCTTTGGTTTCTTTTTGGATTCGAACGATACCATCGCCTTTAGGACGTTGGACTTTCTCTTCTTCAGGCTTAATGCGACCTGTTTCTGTTGAATATACTAGGCTCATAATTTACTTCTTTTGTTGCTCTGCTTTTTGTTTTGCGAGTAAGTAAGCTTCTATATGGCGTTGGATTGCAACCTTGCCGCCTTTAATTAAGCGACCGTTAAACATGCAATACCACGCATTAGGCTCACCGGTGTCATTCTTGATTTGGTAGCCGTTGAAGTTTTCAGTCGAGCCACCAGTTCCTCTCGACTTATTTAATGACGTGAATTCTTTTGGATCAATAATAGATGCGGTTTCAATCCACCAATCAATACTCTTTTTCACGGCAGCTAGGTTGCCCTGAATAACGTTGTTTTTTAACTTAGCACGCCAAACTGTGTTATTAGCATCTATCGATTGAAGATGGACGCTTCGGTAAATTGAATTAGCCATATCTATTAATCATCTTTTTGTTTTCACTACATTAATCATAAGTATACTTATAATGATATCAAGCATAATATGGTAAAAACACCTGTCGAGGTATGGTAATTTGAGAAAAAAAGTCCCTATTTTAACCGACTCTGTGATAATTAATTCATTTGTTGAAAAATTAAACAGGCACGCGACAATTGAAATTATAGATGAGTTGACAGGATTTCAATACTCTCACAATTCACTGTTGGGCATTTACAGTGATTGGAATCGCTATCATGCGTTCTGTACCAAACATCGTATTAACACACTACCCGCATCTATAACTGCTGTTCGTCGTTTTCTTGAAACTGAGTCTAACGATAGAAAATACGCATCCTTAAAACGTTACACTGCAACGCTTAGCATGTTACACACTGTGTTGAGCTTTGCTAACCCGATCAAGCACAGGCAAGTTCGCTTTACCCTGCTCCACTTACAATCTCATATGGCTGGTGACGCTAAACAAACTAATGCTATGACATCTATGCATCTCACTGATTTAAATACGTTGCTTTCCCATGATAAAGCAAACCTGAAAGAGATCAGAGACATCGCTATTTATAACGTGATGTTCGAGTGTGCTTTAAAGCGCTCGGAGCTCAAGGTGTTATCGATGAGTGATGTTGAGTACGTTGAAGATCATTACCAAGTAACAGTCAAAGATTCGGCTTATCAGTTATCACCAATAGCCAGTGTTGCACTTCAACGTTGGCTTTCGTTTACTGGTATACAAGATGAGTTGTCAGTATTTCGAGCGATAGACAAGCATGAAAATATTGGTTTGCAGCCTTTAGATGATTCGTCCATCTATAGGATATTGAGAAGAGCTAGCGACTTACTTCAATTGCCAGAAAATCACCATTTCTCTGGAAACTCGATTCGTGTTGGTGCTGCACAAGAGTTGTCGAAACAAGGTCTTAAGGTTAGAGAGATTCAGGATTTTGGCCGTTGGCTCAGCCCTGCAATGCCAGCGCAATATGTAGGTTTCACGGGAACGGCTGAGAGTGAGAAGATGAAGTTTAAGGCATTAATACCTTGGCAATGACGGGTCGTAGATTACTGGGATATTACTATTTTGATATAAGTTGTGGTTAAAACGATCGATTTTTAAAATAGCTGGCTTTAAAAACAACAAGTGCCTTGGCAGAAAGCTCAAGGCACTTGTTGGTTCAGCTCTAAGTGAACGAAAATGAGTTAGAAAACCTAAGAAAGGCTCGTTCTCACGCAGTTCTCCAAGAACTGGCTGAATTTGTGGCCGTCATACTCAACCATTTTAGGGAACATGGAGATTGGCGTCATACCTGGGAAGGTGTTGACTTCGTTCAGGTAGATTTCGTTGTCTTGCGTTAAGAAGAAGTCGATACGAGACAAATGACGAAGCTTCATCTGAGTGAAGACTTTACGAGCGCTGTCTGCAATCAATTCACGCTGTTCGTCCGTTAAGTTACTTGCTTCAACTTCAGTGATCGAGTGACTGTCTGCACTGTACTTCTCTTCGTAAGAGTAAAATGCGCCATTAGGTGCAATCACCTCACCCGGCTTGCTGATATGCAGCTCGCCATCGATTTCATAAGCAGCAATTTCTAGCTCTCTAGGCACCACTGATTTCTCAACCAATACTTGGTCCGAGAAAGTGAACGCCTTGTTGATAGCCTCGCTTAAATCTTCTACTTGGTTAACTTGGTAACAACCTACAGAAGAACCTTGACGAGCCGCTTTCACAAACACTTTACCCCACTTTTCAAATGCTTGAGTTGCTTGTGAGTGAGCTTGATCATTGTTGTCTGATAAGAACAGGTACGGCGTGTTTGGAATGCCGAGTGCGTCGTACCAAAGCTTTGACGTGATTTTGTTAAAGCTGTTATTGCTAGCTTCTGAACCACAACCTAGGTATGGAATTTTAGCCATTTCAAACAGGGATTGAATGTCACCTGTTTCACCTGGGAAGCCGTGGATGCAAGGCACAATAAAATCGACTTTAGATGCTAAATTGTCACCGCGTAAGGTTTGGTCATTAATATCAAGATAAACCAATTCACCTGAATCAAGACACCAGCCTTCGTTTTTAATTTCAACTCTTACAACGTTAAAATCTGCAACGCTATTGAGCTGTTCAAAAAGGTAATTAGCTGAAACTAAAGATACTTCATGCTCTGAAGATCCACCGCCGCAAAGTAGAAGGATGTTTGTGGTGTTCATGGGTAAATTCGGTCCTTGAAACTAGGAGTACTGACTTCAATGATAAACAAAAGTCGAGATAGGTACAGTGTTTTGATTGTTAAAATTGCGTTCGAAAGATCGAGCGATTAACTATTAAACAAAACAGCGAGTCTTAAGACAAAAGAAGGAGCATTTGCCCCTTCTTTATGAATCAAAACTTAGTTCAACTTGTTAAGCGTTGGGTATTCAGAGTTCTTGATGTCATCAATGCTCTTAACGAACGGCTTCAAGTTTTGGAAAGTGTTCGGCAGTGTTGAGATTGCCTTTTTAGCTTCTAAGCGTGTTGCGTAGTCACCATAAAGTACCGTGAACCACTTAGTGCCGTTAACCATTTTGTAGTTTTCCCAAACTGGTTGAGAAGTCGTAGGTAGCATTTTCACGAAAGAATCGACTTTACTTTGGCTGCCAACAGCAACAACTTGAACTGTGTAACCAAAACGTTGGTTCATGTCTTGTTGTTTCTTGGTTGGGCCTGTCACTACTGCAACTGGCTTAGCTTTAGTTGTTTGAGTTACTTTCTGTTCAACAGGTTCGGTTCTGATAACGTTGACAACATTTTCTTCAACAACGCTTGTTTGCTCAGATTGAGATACAACTGGAGCTTCAACTTTTGCCGTTTTGTACTCTTCTTGATAACTATCTGAAGTGACATTGGTAACGTAGTCGTCAGATACACACGCAGCCAAGAGCAGTGGCAAAGTCACAATTGCAAATTTTTTCATGGAAAGCTCTATATCCTTAATAATAATTACTATAAATCATGCCGATACGTCGGTTTAGAATCAAGTTAACTTTGAGATTATACACCATTAGTGGGTGACCTATTTCACAAACTTTATGCAGTGTTTGCTTATTCATCTGAATTCGGTGAATTTGCCATCAACCCGTGAGTGCAAAGTAAGTTACGATGAACTTACGTGCATTGCTAGGATATGTCTATGAATCATCTTGATCCCCTACTTAAACCCCGTTCAATCGCTGTTGTTGGTGCTTCTCAACGAGAAACGCGCGCAGGATATATCGTTATGAACAATTTGTTGCACGGGGATTTTAAAGGTGCGGTGATGCCGGTTACGCCGAAATATGATTCAGTGGCCGGTGTGCTTTCTTATAAGAACATTTTGTCGTTACCGATTGTTCCTGATCTCGCAATCTTGTGTACCAATGCGACACGCAATGTCGCCATTTTTGAAGAGCTGTCTGAGAAAGGGATTGCGTCTGTCATTGTGCTTTCTTCCGACATGCAACAAGAAAGCGATAATGGCGAGACGTATGATGAAAGATGCCTAGCGATTGCCAAAAAACACAACATTCGAGTGTTGGGTTCTAATAGTTTGGGGGTAATTGTCCCTTGGTTAAATTTGAACGCCTCATTCTCTCCAGTGACAGCATTACCCGGTAAGATCGCTTTTGTTTCTCAGTCGGCAGCTGTGTGTACCACTATTCTCGATTGGGCTAATGACAAAGAGATCGGTTTTTCAGCGTTTATCTCTATAGGCAATGGTAGCGATATCGAATTCTCGGAGTTATTGGATTATCTCAGTACCGACTCTCACACCGAAGCGATATTGCTTTATGTAGACAGCATTACTGATGCGAGGCGCTTTATTTCTGCAGCGCGTGCGGCTTCGCGTAACCGACGAATTTTGGTGTTGAAAGGTGGTCGAACGGCGAAAGGCAGAGCCGCAGCAATGGCTCACACTGGCGGTGCCGACACATTAGATATTATTTATGATTCCGCAATCCGACGCAGCGGCATGCTACGAGTTAAGAACTTACATGAACTGTTTGCTGCGGTAGAAACACTGACTCATTCAGTCCCCTTGCGTGGCGAGCGTTTAGCTATTGTTACCAACGGTGGCGGTCCCGCGATTATGGCGGTGGATACCCTATTTGACCGCGGTGGTAAGCTCGCTGAATTCTCTGAAGATACGCTCGATAAACTCAGTAAGGTTTTGCCATCGAGTTGGTCTCACAGTAATCCTATCGATATTGTTGGCGACGCTGGTGATCAGCGTTATATCGACACCATAAACATCTTACTCGATGGCGACGAAGCGGACGCGATTCTTATCATGCACAGCCCTTCTGCGGTCGCACATTCAGCCAAAACGGCAGAGCGAATTATTGAAGCGATTAAAAAGCACCCTCGCCACAAGCGCTTTAACATCCTGACGAATTGGTCTGGTGAGTTAACAGCAAGGCCTGCACGAAAGCTGTTTACCGAAGCGGGTTTCCCTACCTATCGAACCCCTGAAAGCTCAGTGGTCGCATTCATGCACTTAGTCGAGTACAGACGTAACCAACGTCAGTTAATGGAAACGCCGACTACTGCAGAAAAAGTACACATTGAAGATCTAGCAGATGCGAAAAGTTGGATAGAAAGACAACTACTGGATAAAAATACAGTTAGCCTTGATACTCACCAAAACAGTCAGTTTTTCAAGAGCTTCAACCTCGATGTGTTACCAACTTGGATCGCTTCTGACCCAAGTGAAGCGGTACACATCGCTGAAACGATTGGTTATCCCGTCGCAGTAAAATTACGTTCGCCGGATATTGCACATAAGTCAGACGTACAAGGCGTGATGCTCAATTTGCGAAACAGCAGTGAAGTTGCCAATGCGGCTCAGGCAATTCTCGATCGTTCTCAATTATCCTTCCCTACAGCGCACATCCATGGCTTGTTAATTCAAGGAATGGCCAAGCTCGCGGGCGGCCAAGAACTGCGTATTAAGGTTACAACAGACGAAACCTTCGGCCCAATCATTTTACTTGGACAAGGTGGTTCAGAGTGGGATGAATCGATTGATGCTGCCGCTGCTTTTCCACCGCTCAACATGACACTGGCGCGTTACTTGATTATACGGGCGATAAAAAGTGGCAAGATTCGTCTACAAAAGCTTCCTAACCCGATTGATATAGAGGGCCTTTCTGAATTATTGGTACGTATATCGCAGATGGTGGTTGATTGCCCTGAAATACATGATTTGGATATTCATCCAGTACTCGCCAACGGAGACAAATTCACGATATTAGACGCTGATATCATATTGAAAGCCTACGAAGGAGATCCGCAAGAAAGGTTGGCCATTCGCCCTTACCCAGTCGAGCTTGAAGAGCGTATCCAGCTAAAAGATGGGACCGAAGTGTTGTTACGCCCTATTCTTCCCGAAGATGAACCGTTTCATGCTGACTTCATTAACCGTGTGTCTAAGGAAGATCTCTATAAACGGTTCTTCAGTGATGTAGGTGAATTCAATCATGAGGCGTTGGCGAATTTCACTCAGATTGATTTCGATAGAGAAATCGCCTTTGTGGTCGTTCGCGAGGAACAAGGCGTTCCAGCGATCATCGGCGTGTCCCGTGCGCTGATTAACCCTGAGAACACGGACGCCGAATTCGCAATATTGATTCGATCTGACCTTAAAGGTGTTGGTCTAGGTCGCATTCTGATGACTAAGGTTATCGATTACTGCCGAGCGAAGCAGACTAAACAGATGTCGGGTATGACGATGCCAACCAATAGAGGGATGCTGACACTAGCTCAAAAGCTCGGTTTTAAGCTAGATATCAGTTTTGAAGACGGTACTGCAGATATGGTGTTACCGTTACTTTAACGCCCATGTCTTTTTAAGATGTTGGATACACCAAGACTTGGCGTCGCCCATTTTGTTGCGTCGCCAAGCCATTACGATATCAATAGGCTGCGGCTCGGTACCGGAGATCTGCTGTAGAACGCCAGATTCGATCAAAGGTTTAGCAACACTATTCGGCAAAGTGCCAATCCCTAGTCCTGATGTCAAAGCCTCTACTTTTGCATGAAAACTTGTCACAGTTAATCGTGGCTGTTTTTCTAGAATATTGATACTTAGTGCAGGCTGATCGCGCGCGGTATCTGCAATAGCAATAACCCTGTAACTTTCTCTCGCCTTTTGGTCGAATTCACCAGAACGTTTGTGAACATAGTGGTTCGATGCCGCTACCCAAACCATTTCCATTTTACCGATAACGTCACTTTTCATGTCGTTTGGGATAGTGTCAACCTTTGGGCACACCAACAAATCGGCTCGGCCGTCTGAAAGGGATTCCCAGCACCCTGCTAAGATCTCTTCTTGCAAACGAACGCGTGTTTTACTGATTTTTCCTAGTTCATCTACCAGCGGGAAAAAGTTAGCAATCGGGATAATGCCATCAAAGGCGATGGTCAAATCGAGCTCCCAACCATTGGCTAGAATGCTTGCCTCGTTAACAAGGCGTTCTGTTGCTCCAAGAATTACCCTACCTTGCTCAAGTATCAACTGGCCCGCTTCTGTGAAGTTTGCACGATGTCCAGAGCGGTCAAAAATCATGATGTCCAGATCTTGTTCAAGCTTCTGGATTTGATAACTGAGTGATGAAGGTGCTCTGTCCATTTCATTGGCTGCAGCGGCGAAACTTCCACGTCGGTCGATGGCATCTAATATGTGTAATGCTTCAAGTGTTATTGGACTATGCATCAGTTTCCTACTTTATAAATGAGAGGTTAATCACAAAAATGGAAGCATTCACCAGATAAATGGAACCATTAAAGGTCTTTCAATACAATGAGTTATACGGTTTAGGCGTATTTTCAATGACAAAAGTACAAATAAATTGAAATGCAAATAATAGTAATTATCATTTAGATCCAATATTATCTTTCGCAAATCAAGATAATACTATGGAATTAAGGTAACTATCAGATGTATAAGCAATCCCTACTCTCTGCTTCAATCGTTTTAGCGCTTTCATCAACATCAGCCTTTGCTGAAGATTATGCCCTATTTGACGAGGTTGTTGTATCGGCAACTCGTACTGAACAAAGCAAAGCAGATGTTTCAAGCTCTATTGAATCAGTATCTTCGGAAGATATTGATAATCAAATGTCTAACGACATAAAGCAAGCCCTTCAGTACACACCTGGCGTAGAAGCTCAAGGCAGTGGCCGTTTTGGTATTTCGGGCTTCAACATTCGTGGTGTTGAAGGTGACCGTGTTAAGTTGATGGTCGATGGTGTTCAACAACCTACACCGTACAACCCTGGTGCAACAGAGCAACGTAAATACTCTAATGCAATTGAAGTAGACACACTGAGTGTCATCGAGGTGAATAAAGGACCAGCTTCTACGCTTTATGGTTCTGACGCTATTGGTGGTGCTGTACTGCTAAGAACGAAGAACCCAGAGGATATGCTTAGAACAGACGGCGACGAAAACCGTTTTGGCATCAAATCTAGCTACACTTCTGCTGACGAACAGTTTAAGAACACGCTTTCTTGGGCTATGCGTAAAGACAAGCTAGAAACTATCGTAATGGCGACATACGCTCAAGGTCATGAAACTGAAACACACTCGTCAGGAAGTGATATCGAAGGCCCTGACCGTGGTGCAGCTAACCCTGCCGATACCGAACTAAGCAACTTTTTAGCAAAAGCATTTTATAATGTATCGGATTCAAACAAGATCGGCTTAACCGTAGAACATTATCAGCGTCAATATGATGAAGACGAGTTAAATTACAACGGTTATACGCTTATGCCGGGCTTTGTATACACGGATAACTACAATGAAGACACCAACAAACGCTTCCGTGCAACATTGGAGCAGCAGCTTAAACTGAACTCTTCTATTGCAGATTCTTTGGACTGGTCTTTAAGCTACCAAGATTCAAGTACTCTGAATAAAAACTACGATACAACAGGCTTTAACGGCCGTCGACTTCGTGAGCGTGATGCATCAGATGTGAACATGCAAGTCGATACACAGCTTACTAAGTTGGTGAACATTAGTGGCGCTGACCATGAGTTTACGTATGGTTTCACTTACCTGCAAAATGATTTTGAGTTAGACAACACCGATCATAAGTTCGACCAAGGCACAGTTACTCCAGGTAGTACGGGTATCCCTGACGCAAAAATTACGCAATGGGGTGTTTTCCTTCAAGATCAAGCATTCTTCATGGATGACAAACTCATAGTAACTGGTGGTCTACGTTATGACTCGTTTGTTGCTGACCCATCAACTGATGAAGGTTACACAACTGAATATGACAAGAATGAAGATGACGCGTTCACAGCCAAGTTAGGTTCGGTTTACCATATCAACGATAGCTTGTCTGTGTTTGGTCAGATTGGTCAAGGCTTCAAAGCTCCTTCTGTTTATGACCTTTACTACTTCTATAACCAAGGCGCTATCGTAGAGGCAAACCCTAACCTGAAAGCAGAAAGAAGCCTTTCTTATGAGCTAGGTCTGCGTGGTAGCAACCAATATGCTCGCTTCGAATTAAGCACGTTCTACACTGACTACACTGATTTCATCAACGAAACGAAAACAGGTGAGCAAGGTGGCAAAGACGTATTTACGAAAGAAAACTTAGATGAAGTAACTATTTATGGTGCTGAATTCTCGTCAACCATTAACCTTGATACTCTGTTTGACGCACCTTACGGCACTTACACTCGCCTAGCAGTTGCTTACGCAGATGGCGAAGACAAGTCGACTGGTAAGCCAATTGATTCAGTTGCACCTCTAACGAGTACAATCGGGTTAGGTATTGAACGTGATAACTTCGGTTCAGCGTTGAATGTCAAAATGGTTGCTTCGAAGGATGATTGGAACTCTGACGACAATGTCGATGTATCTGGATACACAGTTGTTGATTTGACTGCTTATTACCGCCCTATTACAGATTTAACTCTGCGAGCTGGTCTATTTAACGCTCTAGATAAGAAGTACTGGTTGTACAGCGACATGTCTGGTAGCGCACACGATTCTCAATTCAATACAGACATTAAGTCTCAACCTGGTCGCAACTGGGGCTTATCTGCAAACTACGAATTCTAATTCGTTAAAAACCTGAATTGCAGATACTAAAAAGCCAGCTAAATGCTGGCTTTTATTATTTCACTAAAAATTGTATCAAAAAGGGATAAAGTGAAATTACTTCTCTGCCATTTCTTTCTTAACCATTACTGCTGCAGCAATGATGAAAGTGATGATTAGGCCTAGTTCCATGATTAACTCCAAAGAAAATTAACATTAAACATATAATTCGCGTGCATAGTAACACAACGAATACAGAATGATACTTTTTAACCACTAATTTACTTTTTATTCGATTTAGATCAAAAAAGATGCCCTAAAGCATCTTTTTGTAAGTTAACTATTCATGAAACAACTAGATCAACCAGGGAAACCATCAGGATTGGTTGACTGCCAGCGCCATGTATCCTCAGTCATTTCAGTCAGTGTACGTGTTGCATTCCAACCAAGCTCTTTCTGAGCTTTAGCAGGATCTGCCCAACATTCTGCGATGTCACCCGGGCGACGCTCGACAAGCTTATAAGGGATATCTTTACCGCTCGCTTTCTCAAACGCTTTAACCATGTCTAATACACTTGAACCGTTACCAGTGCCAAGGTTGTAGATGTGAAGACCGTCTTTGCGCCCTACTTTTTCAAGCGCTGCGATGTGGCCATCAGACAGATCCATTACGTGGATGTAATCGCGAACGCCAGTACCATCTTTTGTTGGATAATCGCTACCAAATACAGATAGGAATTCACGGCGGCCTACTGCTACTTGAGAGACAAATGGCATTAGGTTATTTGGGATACCTTGCGGATCTTCACCTAACTCACCACTTGGATGTGAACCTACAGGGTTAAAGTAACGCAGCAGTGTAATGCTCCAATCCGGATTGGCTTTTTGGAAATCGGTTAAACACTCTTCAACCATTAGTTTACTACGACCATATGGGTTGGTTGCGCTTGTTGGGAAGTCTTCAGTGATTGGCACACTTGCAGGATCACCGTATACCGTTGCTGAAGAGCTAAATACCAAGGTTTTTACACCCGCATCACGCATTGCATCAACAAGAACTAAAGTGCCGTTTACGTTGTTGTCGTAGTATTCAAGAGGCTTTTCCACAGACTCTCCGACGGCTTTGAGACCAGCAAAATGGATAACCGCTTCGATGTTGTGTTGCTTCATGGTTTCAGTCAAAAGCGCTTTATCACGAACGTCACCTTCAATGAAGTTGGGACGAACGCCCGAGACTTTTTCGATACGCTCTAGAACGCTTGGTTTGCTGTTGTACAAGCTATCAAAAAGTACAGGTGTCATACCTGCGTTGATCATCTGGATACTTGTATGGCTACCAATGTAACCCATGCCACCTGTAACTAAAACATTCATGCTTAGCAGACCTTTTAATTAAAAATATTCAACCTATCACTTATGATACAACAACTTAGGGTGAGCTAACAAACACCGGTGCCTATTTACCCTCACGAGAGAACACAAACTGACCTTTTCCTTTGCGTTTCGCTTGGTACATAGCCTCATCAGCAACTTTTAGAATAACGTCAATATCACGCTCTGAGCCATCAACTAAATGGATACCTAAGCTCGCTCCAACATGAAGTGAACGTTGTTTGTAGTTTACTTGTTGCCCGATCAGGTCCAACAATCGCTCGGCTAACTTAGCTAACAAGACTTTGTTTGTCTGTTTAATAATAAGAACAAATTCATCACCCGACAAACGTGCAACCAAATCTCCCGCTCTTACCTGAGATAACAATCGGTTGGACACTTCTTTAAGGATTTCGTCACCTGCATCGTGTCCATAGTTATCATTCACTTCTTTGAAGCCATCCAAATCCAAGTAGATAACCGCAAAATGCTGATTTGAATAGTGGCTCGACGTGACAACATCATCCATAATCTTATACAGCTGTGCTCTATTCGCTAACCCGGTTAATGCATCGTGATGAGCCAAGTGTTCGAGTCTTTCCATCTCTTTAACGTTGGATAAATCAGACAGCGTTAATACCATATCAAACTCGTCTTTCTCGTTGTCTGAGGCAACTCGATTCACTTTGACAAACATTGGAACTAACGTACCAGACGCACTCTTCTCCCACACTTCGCCTTGCCATTGCCCATAATTGTCTAACGAACTGCGAATTGTCGGCATCAATGATGAAAATTGCTGCCACGAAAATACTTCAAATGGTGTTTTGCCCACCAGCAGATCAGAGTGATAACCGAGAAGTTGTGTGATCGCCGGGTTAACCATGGTTATCACATTGGACGAGTTGAGCACGATCAAGCCGTCTTTACTGTTTTCGAAAACACCCGCTGCAATACGTTGGCGACTCATGGCCGTTTCTATGTCGGTGACATCTTGGATTGCATAAAGAATACGACCATCTTTTGTCAAAGAACGACTGCTCACACGAAGCCAGCGTTTTGATTGAAAGAGATCGGTGGTTTCCAGCAATTCGTCATTAAGTTCAATATTGGCATCAATAACATCTTGTAAGTAACCAGTTTGCTTGGTCGCGATCAACTCTTGGATCCACAAGTTCTCAAGAAAGGCTTCCGAGCATTTAAAAATATCCCGAGTAGCTGCGTTCGCATGAAGAATGAGCCCTTTTTCATCCACCACCAACAAAGAGTGCTGAACGGTTTCAATGACCTCATTTGCGAATGATTTTTCTTCTTGTAACTTGTCTAACGTAAAATTGATTTGGTTATCGCGATGTTGAAGCCTTTCTAACATGGTATTGAAAGCTCGAACCAGGTCACCGATTTCATCGCGGTTCGTTACGACTAATTTAGGCTGCTTCGAACGACGCTCAACAAAGGCTTGCATCGCCTCATTGAGGTCAAACATCGGTTCGATAATCAAGCGTTGCACCAATTTGACCAGTACTCCGCCTAACATCACCAAAAACAACAGGTAGACGACCGCAACCTTGAAAATATTCGTTAAGATCGAATTAAACGTCTCTTTCGATATTGTTACTCTCAAATTCGCGATCACAGCGCCATCCAGCGTCACTGGAACGAGCAAGAAGATGAAATGCTCAGAGATGGCAAATTGATGATCGGCGATATCGTCTAATTCTTCTGCGTTTGGCCTTGGAACCAGAGTGTTGCTCACCTGATAGCTGGCAAAAAGCTGTTCGTTGATGTCATAGAGCTTCACTCTAACAATATCTTTATCTGCGACGAAAGCTGACAAGATTTCCTGAGCCGATGACTTGTCTTCAAATAAAATCGCGGCTTGCAAGTTATAAGCAACACCTTGTGCCAGCACTTTAACACGCTGAATAAGACTCTCTTTCTCCCTCTCAAACGTGACAGTGTAATTTACCGATTGAATCGTAACAAAAGTGACTGCGATGAAGATGATAATGGGTAATATCAATTTGTTTTTAATCGATATGTTATTAATGAAAGACAACATTATTGGCCCTCCACTATAGCGATTCGTAACAAGTTTGATCCAATAACGTAGTCACCGCGCCTTGCGTTCTCTAGATTGATCTTAGGTTTGAGCTTATTATCGATGTGCGTGAGCTCAATAACTCCACCTAGGTCCGTAAAGTTAGAGATATCACTGATTGTCACTGTGTGTGGCGAGTGCTCTTGACTACGGAATTGGTTATTTTCACGGTCAGACAAATACGTAATATTGCACTTAGAAGTAATCGACTGTTGAACCTGGATATCGAGTGAACGAATAGATTTCCCCTCTGTAATTGACGTTAGCACTTGGCTTACCTTTTCATCGCCAATCACACAAAAGTTCACAGCGTTCATAGAGCTTTCATCATTCCAACGTATAAAATTCGCAATTCTAAAAAGGTACACCGCTTTCACTTCATAAGGTTTGAAGCTAGCCGCTGAGGTGTTCAACGGCACAATAAGCATCGTTAAAGCAGCTAAGCCTAGTTTAGAGAAGCCGAGCTTAATACGGTGCTTAAGCCATTTAGAATTCATGAGAGATCCTCACATACACCGATTCTTGATTGACGCTTTTCTGAGATGTGAATTCAGCTTGATAGCCGTCACTCTTACCTATGTTTTCAACAACCACTTCAATTAAAGGTGCTGCGGACGATTTTTTCCATGCGATACGCGCATCAAAGGTTATTTCATGTGGGTAAGACTGCCATTCATATTGAGTGCCATCGCCTGCTACCCAATAGTCTGGGTAATTCACATTAATGTACTGGCCTATCACATCGAATTGCCAACTTTCGGTGATATTCCACATCAACTGTGCCGTGGCTAAATGTTCATTATCAATATCGTAATAAACACTCGTTTGAGGGCTAGATTTAGGGTCATCACCTTTATTCTCACCTTCTAACGTCGTATAGGCGTAACTCAGGTAACTGGCTAGATCTGGGGTGAGTTGGTAACTCGCGCCTAACTCTAAGCCATAAGTTTTTGCTTTATAATCATCAGACAGCGCACCGACATAGACATGATTCGCGGGGATATCATTCGGGTCATAGCTGTGAAAGCGAAGGTTGTCATGTTCACTCAGGTAAATCGTTGCATCGAGTTCGAAATTTGAATTGTTTGAGTAGCGATAACCCATTTCCGCCGTTACGACGTTCTCTGTTTCAAGACTCGAGCTTGATTTATATACATCTAGGTAGCTGTTGTTTGAGTCAGCATTGTAACTATTGAAATAATAGGTGGAATTGGAATCCATATAAGATGGTGCAACAACTGCACGGCTAAGCCCCGCCCATACGGAATGACGTTGAGTTAACTTATATAAACCGCGCAATTGAGGTGAAAGCTCAGTTGAATCATTCTGTGTAAAGTGTTCAACCTTGGCACCAAGAGTAATAGACAGCGCTTCCGTCATTTGAATTTGAGACTGTATAAAAGCGTTCGCAATATAATCGTTGGCAGATTGGATATTGTAGGCTCGACCGTAGTAATCAGGGTTGTACCAATCCACCTCCGAAACTTGGCTTGAGGAGAAATCAAGATACATATATCGCAGGCCACCACCGAGTGTTAGCTGATGGCTTTCCGATAGTTGGTTGATATAAGTAGAGTCAAAATCAAGGGTCGAATAGCTTCCCGGAGCGTCTGGCGCATTATCCTCATTATATTCACCCCATAACGAATATGAGAGTGTCGAACTTTCATCAAAATGGCGAGAGTCGTTGAATTGGACGTAAACAGATTGACTCTTGTTATCGAAATCATTGGCTTGTGACCCAACAAACGACCCTGAGTTATCATATTGGAACGTATACAACTCCGACTCATAAAAGCTTTTCTCACCACCAATACGTAATGACCAATTTTCTTCGGCATTACTTGGCTGAAAAACCATCCCTGCAGTTTGTGCTTTCCATTTTTCAGATTCATTTGTGCGATACGTGGGTTCTTCTCGGTACTTATAAAAGGCACGAGCATTCACACTGTCGTTTAGGCTTAATCCCTGACGAACACTAAATTCATAGTTATCAGTATTAGACGCGACACCGGAGAGATAAGTCCCCTGCGTATCATTGGCAGACTTGGTAATGATATTGACTACACCATTAACTGCGTTACCTCCCCAAATTGTTCCGCCGGGGCCTTTTAGTACTTCGATGCGTTCGATGTCGGCAAGCACATAATCAACGTCGCTCCAATACGTACCGCCATAGACTGGGCTAAACAAGCTTCGTCCATCCATCATCACGAGCATCTTGTTATATAGCCCATCATGAAAGCCGCGTGTCGAAACAAACCATGAGGTTTCATTGAATTTGGTGACTTTGAGTCCGGGTACAAGCGTTAGGACTTCAGCAATGGTTTTCGCCCCACTACGCTGAATTCGCTCATTAGAAAGCACATACACCGACGAAGGAATGTCAGTGAGTTTTTGTGTCACTTTCGAAGCCGTTTCCATTTCGACATCTAACATAGACAACTCTTCAAGGCTCATCGACATGAGCTGGTCTAGAGAGTTTTCTTGAGCAGAGACAAAAACAGATGTCGTTAATGCTAGTCCTAAGCAAACCTGGCGGGATATCATGTGCTCACCTAATATACAGATAGATATTAATCCTTTAATCAATAGTTCAACTATATATGAAATGCCATACTGGTAAATCTACGGTGTCGAAAGTTTGAGTTAGGTCACTGTTTATTTATGGTATTTATAAGACCGTCATTACTTACCTCAACGTAAAGGATTAGCACCACGTGACAACGAAGATTTTGCTTAATTGCGACATGGGAGAAAGTTTCGGCAATTGGAAGATGGGCGATGACGAGTCGGTCATGGAATGGGTCGATATGGCAAACATCGCTTGTGGCTTCCACGCGTCTGATCCGCACGTTATGTCCAAGACGATAAAACTGGCGCAGCACTATCACACCCAAATTGGTGCTCATCCCGGTTATCAAGATCTCGTTGGTTTTGGTCGCCGTTCTATTCCACACACCATGGACGAGATCAGTGAACTGGTGTGCTATCAAGTCGGGGCATTAAAAGCCCTTTGCCGCTTTCACCATACCTCTGTTGGCTATGTGAAACCTCATGGCGCCCTTTACAACGATATGATGGCGAACATTGATGTGTTTAATGCGGTAGCCCAAGCCGTCGCTGAATTTAACATCCCCTTGATGATACTCTCTTCATCAAACAATCAACAGTATTTGGATATTGCTGACGATCATGACTTGCCTCTCTTGTTTGAAGCGTTTGCCGACCGTGCTTATTTAAATAACGGACAATTAGCGCCACGTACTCAAAAAGGCTCGGTTTACGTCAATCAAGACGATATCTATAACCAAGTTATGCAAATCATTAACTATGGCTCGGTTACGACTTCAGAGGGCGAAAGACTGCCTATTGAAGCCGATACCATCTGTGTTCATGGTGATAACCCTCAATCCATCGCATTAATTAGAAAAATCAGACAAGACCTCAACGCTTTTAATTAGTATGAAGCGTTTGATTGGTATGACGCATGGCCTTATCACTCGCCTAACCGAGCATCTAACCAATTGCTCGTAAGGCCTAATCGCTTTGTATTGGTTTAGACACAGATGTTAAAAACGCCAAATACGCAAATAAAAGGCAGTAAGTAATCAAAGGCAAACAAACGTATGGAAACGAAATGACGACGAATAAGATTGAATTCAATATAGTGCCAGTCGCGGAATGCAGCGTTTTGGTGACCTTGACACTATCGCCTTCAAATAATCAATCTAGCGCCGAATATGCACAGTACATGGCTCACTTTTCCGATGCCATTCGCCAAAATTTAGCATCGGTGTTGATGAATGTCACACCGGCTTACCACACAATATTGGTCGACTACCTCCCTTATCGAATATCGGAACAGCAGCTCATTGAACGGCTCAATAATTTGTTGAGTCACGCTCTATCGACCTTTTCTAGTATTAGTAAAACTCGCGATACGATTGAGCTTCCTGCCTATTACTCACCAGAAACGGCGCTCGATTTAGACCGATATCAAGACAAAGGCTTATCTCTGGACGATATTATTCAACATCACACCTCACAAACATACAGCGTCAGTGCGATTGGGTTTACGCCTGGCTTTGCGTTTATGTCTGATGTGGTCAACGAGCTTGCTTTGCCTCGTCATTCAACCCCACGCTTAAGTGTGCCGAAAGGCAGCATCGCCATCGCGGATACGAAAACGGCGGTGTATCCTTCGGACTCACCGGGCGGTTGGAATATTATTGGCAATTGCCCATTCGCACTGTTTGATCACAGCCAATTAAAGAATGCTGATACCACGCAAACGCCGCTGTCTCTACTTAATGTCGGTGACACAGTCCGTTTCATCGCGATTTCAAAACAAGAATTTGTAGAGCTTAGGCTTATGGAGGTTAGTGGAGATGTCGCTCATGGTTAATACAATAGCTAAACCAACACTAACAGTGATTAAACCTGGCCCGTTGAGTTTGATTCAAGACTTCGGACGATTTGGTGTCGCCCATCTCGGGTTGACACAAGGTGGCCCTGTTGATGATTACTCGTATAGCTGGGCCAATCACCTGCTCGGAAACCCAGTCAACCGAGCGGCTTTGGAAATCACGCTTGGGCAATGTGCGTTACGAATCGATTTTGATTGTGAGATGGCGCTATGCGGGGGTGATTTACAAGCGAAGCTCGATGGTAAACCACAGGCTAACTGGCGCACTTTTCAAGCTTTTAAAGGGCAAGTCCTCTCATTTGGTTTGCCTAAAAATGGTCTAAGGGCGTATTTAGCTATTAAAGGCGGTTTCGATGTTCCATCAACTCTTGATAGCTGCTCTACAGTCACTCGTGAAAAGATTGGAGGGTTAACGCAAGATGGAGAGCCATGCCAGCAAGGGCAACAAATAGCTTTTACCCAACACCAACTATCACATCCATTTAAAGCGGTAAGTGTTACCTTCCGATACACGCCTGATTATAATCTACCCGTGAACCTACGAGTGATTGAAGGCTATCAAAGCGAGCTATTCTCCGAGTCAGCAAGAGAGACTTTGTATAACGCTGAATATCACGTTGACCAAAACTCTAATCGGATGGGTTATCGACTCAGTGGCGAGCCCGTAGACTCGCCTGACATTTCGCTATTGTCAGAAGGCATTGCCCTAGGTGCGATTCAAATCCCCCAAGACGGACAACCTATCGTGCTGCTTAATGACAGACAGACCATAGGTGGTTTTCCGAAGATTGGATGTGTCGCAAGAATCGATTTACCACGCTTGGCACAAGCAAAACCTGGACATGCGATATCGTTCAGCAAGGGTGATCGCATAGGCTTACAAGATGTTTGGTGCCAATGGGCTCAGTTTTTCGGCTATTAGTTTTTGCGATGTGTTATGTACTAATTGCTATGTAGCTAAGAATAATCAACTAGGAATAATTAGCTAGGAATATGTCGTTTGGATGAGTTCGGTATCTAAGCAGATGTTTGAATGAAAATTCGGCTTACCTATTACAGTAAGCCGAATTGAAGAAGTTAAGCGCAGTCGATAATGATTGGCTATTAAGCGTGATCTTGACCTGACACCTTTGCAAGCGCTTCTGGGTATCCACGTTCTTGCGTCAAATCTATCGCTCTGTTTTCAATATCATTTAGATTAAGTGACATTGTCACTGAGTGCGTATCTTCAATAGATACGGCCTCTGATACATCAAACCATTGCTCAGCGACCTTTTGTGCTGCTTCTAATGTTGAAGAAGCTTTTACTACTTCAAGTCGAGCATAGCGTTCACCACAAAATGAAACGTCCGAAGCTCTTAAGCTTGGATCGGTTCCCGGAATCTGTTGTGCACCAAACAAAGGTTTACCACCGACCAATGCAGAACTGAAACTTGGGATGAACTGAGACATATGCGTTATTGCAGCGCGAGTTCTTAATTCAAGCTGCTCTTCACTCCAACCCGATACGATTTTCTTAAGAAGCTTCGAAGGCAACTGTGGTTGTGATGAATCTGTTGATGATGAAACGAGCCCACCCTCGAACAGAGTAATCCCTTCTGTCATACCGTGAAGTTGGAACACACCATCAGCATATGGCGTTAATTGCGCCATGCCTTGCGGTGTGCCTCTCGGGCCATGAAAGATAACCTCAGGCCACTCTTCCTTACATTCTTGCGAATATGGCCACTCTGTAACGTATGCAGCTTTAAATTCAACAAGTCTTTGCTGCTTAGAGCCAACAAAGTCGTCCACGATACCCGTTTCAAACCCACTCGCATTGATCAAGTAATCGGTCGTTAGTTGGCAGCTTTGGTTTTCGGCATCGGTATAAGTCAAAGACCAGCCTTGGCCAGTCGACTCAACAGATTGTAAACGGCTGTTGGTTAACACGGTACAGTTAGCTTGTTGCCCCAAAGAGAGTTGCGCGGTCGCAGAAAGTCGGAATACGCTCCAACCATATTCTTGAACCATCGCAACAGGATACTTAAGAGTCTCTAAGTCCGTGTGTTTCGCAAAAGGAATACACCAATCATCAAGCGATGTTGGTTTCAGAGGCTGTGTTTTCGCAGAAAGCGCTAGTAAATCTTCTTTGCTGTACAGCTTGTAATACTCTTCCGGATCACCGAGCACTTGGTTGCTTTTATCTTGTTTAACAAGATCGGCATAAGCGCTTTTGATTATCTTGAGACGAGGAAGCAGATCTAACGGCTCTCCACCATCACTGTGCGGAACGGCGATGATTGTCGGACGAATATTGATCGTATGAGGGAATAAGCGGACGGTATCAATTGACTGTGTGAGCAATTGAAGACACTGCTCTACAGAAATATCTCGATACAAATTGCCGCCAGCGTGCAGGTGGCAAATTGGTGGACCATTAACCAAACTCGGCCCTTTTTCTAAGATAGTGACCTTAAAACCCAACTCACTAAAGTGAATCGCGCTTGTTGTTCCGGCAATACCACCACCAACAATGGCAATAGAAGGTTGATTTGTATCCGTTTTGTTGTGGTTCATCGTGTTCTGTAGAATAAGATTAACTACCTCTATTCTACTTTTGTTCTGCGATGAATTAAAACACATTTTTATCAAGGTCTTAGATAGGCGGGATTTAATATCTATGTAAAAAATATAAATAATCTCTTGACTCAATAACTCCAGATAGAGTTTGAAAGGTTATTCTAACAGTCAAATTTGTCCTAAGTGACGCCACATAAAGGCTGCCTCAGTACTCTTAAAACATAGCGGTTAACTTATCCCTAAAGTTATCCACCGTTTTTGTGGATAACTGTTGATAACGTTCTTGCTAAGTTGCGCAAACCCTTTGTTTACAGGGACTAACCGCTGTTCATTAAATCGGCATTATTGGGCTATTAGTTTTAAAAAATGCTAAAAAGAGTGGAATATAAGGTGCGATATTTTTTACTTATGCTACCGGTTGGTCAAATAAAAAACGGTCTAAAGCGACGTATTATAAATAGTGCATGACTAAGTATAAATAATCTCACTTTTAGACCGTTTTAAGCGCTTGGCTAGATCGTGCTAGCGACTAACCAAAATCCTTGTTTACTGGTGCCAACAAACGTTTGATTAAGCTATTCACTACCGCGGCCAATGTGATGAACGTCAGCACCGGTAGCGCTATCCACAACATCGGGTGAAGTGAAGGTTGTAATTCAAAACCAAAGTTCATCACGCCTGCCACGCTGAGTTCAGAACCAAGTGCTGCAATTGAGCCTGCGACTAACGCCATTAACCCGTACTCACACCAAATAGTATTGAGAATTCGCTTCTTACTCGCGCCTAAGGTTCGGTACAAGCGTATCTCTTGTTGTCTTTGAGATAAGCTCAATCGCAATAGAGTGAAGATAAGCAACAGCCCCGCCACCACACCTAACGCCGCAAGTACGGTAATCGACCAAACAATCTGTTTGAGCAGCTCTTGGATCTTGCTACCCATCTTGCGAATATCCATCAAACTCACGGTTGGGTGATTCCGAGAGAGTTGGCTGAGCATTTGATTGTGTTGTTCTTCTAATCTGAAGCTCACTAACCAAGTAGAAGGAATTGAGCTCAAGACATCTGGAGTAAAAATGAAGTAGAAGTTCGGCTTCATTTCACGCCACTCCACTTTGCGGATGCTATTCACCTTGGCCGAGACATTCTGGCTGTTGATTGTGAATGACAGCTCATCGCCAATCTTTAGATCCAGTTGCTCCGCGACATCCGATTCCACAGATACGCCCTGCTCTTTTGTCCAGCTGCCTTCTAACACTTCATTGTACTCAGGTAAGCTATCTCCCCAAGTGAAGTTGATCTCACGGCTTAGTGCGTCTGTTTCTCCAGAGGTACCACTGTATTCCGATGCTTCAACACCGTTTATCGTCGTCAGTCTTCCTCGGATAATTGGAAACGCTTGAGTACGCTCTACTTCGTTTGCATCAATCGTCTCGAGATAACTGTCTTTCTCATAACTTGCTATGTTAAGTGCAAACGCATTTGGTGCGTTCTCTGGTAAGGTCTGCTGCCAATCTGACAGTAAATCACTTCTTACCAACCAGATGATAGACAGTAACATCAGTGAAAGCGCTAAAGAGCCAAATTGAATCCCAGTTGCTAATGGTGTGCGATTAATTCGGCTCAATGCTAAACGCATAGAAGTCGATGTCGGCAACTTACCAACCAAACGCAGAACAAGCGTACTAACGACCGCAAGCACTAAGAACAGGCAAGCGATACCCGCTAGAACTATCCATACCAATAGATTGTCGCCATACATCAGCATCATTGGAATAATCGGTACCAGTAACAACAAATATTTCTTGTAGCTTTCATTGGACTGGTGACTTGATTGGATAACGCTGATTGCCGAGGTGTTGACCAAGCCAATTAACGGGATACCAAGAGCAGGAACACCAATTAAGATGCTTGATAAAATCGCCAAGATAGCCGGTTCAATACCATAGCTAGGAAGTGGCGTTGGTAATAAGTCGCCCAAAGGTATACGAAGCAAAAACTCTAAGCCGATACCGATGGTTATTCCCAGTACTGCACCGATAACCACTAATAGAGATACCTGTACAGACAACCATTTAACGATCCACTGCTTGCTTGCACCTAAACTCTTAAGCATCGCGATGGTTTTGCGACGACTCGCAACATAATGTTGGCACGTGAGTACCAAAGTGGTCGCAGCCATGATCACAACAATAGCCACAGTTAACGACAGATATTGAGTCGTGCTCTCGAACATATCATTAGTGCGACTTGCAGAATCTTGAGTACGCCAGCGATCACTTGGCGTTAATTCTACGCTGTCTTGCGCGGCTTGCAGTTTTGTATCATCACCGTTTAGAAACAGCCTAAAACTAACACGACTGCCCGGTTGAATCGCTCCCGTGGCATCGATATCGCTTGTATGAATCAGCACGGCTGGCATCTGTTGGAATGGGTTAAAGCTTAAGCCTGGTTCTTGAGTGATTCGTCCAGTTATCGCTAGATCGGCATCGCCAATAGTGACATTGTCACCAATCTCAACCTCTAACTGTGCGAATATGCGCTCGTCTAGCCAAAGTTCACCCGGCTTAACATGGTTACTTGATGCTTTGTCAGCGCGCTCTAAGATCATTTCACCGCGTAACGGGTAATTACTTTCAACCGCTTTCACCGTCACTAACTGCATCGAGTTGTCACTGAATGCCATGGTTGAAAAACGAGTCAACTGAGAGCTTTCTAATTGTTCAACTTGAGTGAGGTCTAACAAGGATTGTGGAACTGGGTTTGCTGAGATAAACACGCTATCGGCAGTAAGCGCATCTTTGCCCTGCTTAACAATTACCTGCTCCATACGTTCGGCCAACGCCGACAATGCAAATACACAAGCAATAATAAGCGTTAAAGCGATTGAAACTGGCCACAATTGACCGTGTCGAATCTCTTCGATACTCCATGAAAACAGGCGTTTATTCAGTCCGTTTGATGAATTCAATTTAGACTTCCTCTATCTGACCGACATGCATCTTAAGCGTTCTTTGGCAACGTTGTGCAAGCTTAGGATCGTGTGTCACCAAAACTAACGTTGTGCCGTGTGATGCGTTCAATTCAAACAACAACTCAACAATTTTGGCTGCCGTTTGTTGGTCTAGGTTGCCCGTGGGCTCATCAGCAAAAAGGATTTTTGGCTTAATCATAAATGCGCGCGCCAAGGCGACCCTTTGTTGCTCACCACCCGATAGCTGCGACGGCAAGTGATCAAGCCTGTCTTTCAAGCCTACTGATTCAAGCAGAGCCGTCGCGCGTTCGATGTCTTCGTCTTCTCCCTTCAACAAACAAGGCAACGTGACATTTTGTAGCGCAGAAAGGCTTGGAATTAATAAGAAGCTTTGAAATACAAACCCTACCGATTCACTGCGAATCTTAGCCCTTGCCTCATCATCAAGTTGTGAAAGTGGCTGTCCTAATAAACTGATTTCGCCTTTCGTTGGTACATCAAGACCAGCAAGCAGCGTCATTAGGGTCGACTTACCCGCGCCAGACGTGCCGACAATCGCGACAGTTTCGCCTTCACGAATATCGATATCGACGTGCTCTAGGATTGTTAAATGTTCTTGATTAGTAGACACTGTCTTCGAAACAGCTTCTGCTTTAATGATGGATGTATGCATGACTCGACTAATTTCCTTTTTATTCTTTATTTTATTTTCAACCGCTTCTTTGGCTCAAGATACCGAGTTAGATTCTAAGTTACTGGTCCTTGGTGATAGCTTGAGTGCTGGTTACAACATGGACATTAAACAAAGTTGGCCAAGCCTGTTACCAGTCGCGTTAGCAAAGCATGACAAAACGGTAACCGTGGTTAACGGAAGTATTTCTGGTGATACAACGGGCAATGGTTTAGCTCGCTTACCACAATTGCTTGAAGAACATGCTCCAGACACCGTTCTTATTGAACTTGGTGCGAATGATGGACTTCGTGGGTTCCCACCTAAGCTGATGTCTGCGAATCTTGATCAAATCATTGAGCAGATAAAAGCTGCGGGCGCCAAACCTATAATGATGCAGATTAAAATCCCACCGAATTACGGAAAGCGTTATAACCAACAGTTTGAATACGTTTTTGCAGCGCTTGCTGATCAACAAAACGTACCACTTTTGCCGTTTTTCCTAGAGCATATCATCCTCAAACCTGAGTGGATGATGAACGATGGACTGCATCCAAAACCAGAAGCTCAACCTTGGATTGCTGAATTTGTCGCCGAAGAATTATATCAGTATCTTTAAGTTTTAATGGTCTAGCTCAATAAATTTTACACAGCTTTACGTTAGCCTGAGTGCATATCATCGTTAACTGTAAGGTTATTTATGCTTGTCGAACCTGTTATCAAGGGTGTGGTAGCCAAAAGCGCTCACCCTCTTGGCTGTCAAGAAGCCGTAAAGCAACAAATCAAGTTTGTTAAGAGTGCGCCGCAAATCAAAGTTGGCCCTAAACGAGTACTGATTATCGGCGCTTCCTCAGGCTTTGGCCTTGCCGCTCGTATTGCCCTTACTTTTGGCGGCGCAAAAGCTGACACTATCGGCGTCTCATTCGAGCGCGGTCCAAACGAAAAATCCCTAGGTAGTGCTGGTTGGTACAACAACATCTACTTCAAAAAAGAAGCCGAACGAGAGCAACGCACTGCTATTAACATCGTTGGCGACGCATTTTCGCAAGAAACACGTTCACAAGTTGTCGAAGCCATTGAAACCTATTTCGAAGGTGAAGTGGATCTAATTATCTATAGCTTAGCTGCAGGCGTTCGTCCTAAACCAGATTCCGATGAGTTTTGGCGCTCTGCCATCAAACCTATTGGTGAAAGCGTAACTGGCGCAACCATTTCTCTGGAACACGACAACTGGGTCACCAACACGCTTGAAGCCGCGACGGAAGAAGAAGCCGAAAGCACACTCAAAGTGATGGGAGGCGAAGATTGGGAACAATGGATAGATGAACTCATCAACGCTGAATCTATTGCTCCGGGTTGCAAAACCATTGCTTTTTCTTACGTTGGTCCAGAAGTCACGCACCCTATCTACTTAGACGGTACTTTGGGCCGCGCTAAAATAGACCTTCATCAAACCAGCCACGCACTTAACCTTGAACTAGCAAACTTTGGCGGTAATGCTTACGCGACCGTGTGTAAAGCATTAGTGACCAAAGCGAGTGTGTTCATTCCGGGACTCAGCCCTTACCTGCTTGCTTTGTATAAAGTGATGAAAGAGAAAGAGACCCACGAAGGTTGTATCCAGCAAATGCAGCGTCTGTTTAGCAGTAAACTCTATGGTCAATCAAAAGTACCACTTGATGGTGAGCGATTGATCCGTATGGATGATTGGGAATTAGACCCAGAAACCCAAACGCACGTAACTGAATTACTAGAAAAGATGGATGAAAACAACTTCCAAACTTTAGGTGATTACCAAGGGTTTAAAGAGGAATTTCTGCAATTAAATGGGTTTGCTCAACCATCGGTAGACTATAGGCAGAAACTTAACACAGAATATTTTATAAAGTTAAAGCCTTAATCGAAACTTATCTCATTACTGAGACCCGGATTCACATTTGAAAACCTCTGTAAAATTGCGGAGGTTTTTTTGTGCAACATTTCTTATACTTAATTAACGTAAGTTTCACAGTTTATTTAGTTCATCTTAATTAACACAGGATGTGTTGATGCATTTAGCATAATTGACTCGGAGTCATATGAAGAAGATAAAAACAGTAGACTTAGATATCCCAGACGATATGGTTTCTGGTTGGCAAAATATTGTCGACCTCTTAGCTCAAATCACTCAAGTGCCCGCCGCACTTATCATGCGTGTTCACGCCAATTATATTGAAGTATTCTCGACCAGCCGAAGTGAAAATAACCCTTACAACAAAGGTGACTCTGAAACCCTAGGCAATGGGCTTTACTGTGAGACGGTGATGGATTCCCAGCAGCAACTTGTGGTACCCAATGCGCTTGCCGATGTTGATTGGGAAAACAACCCAGACATAAAGCTCGGTTTAGTCTCCTATTGTGGCATTCCGCTGCTTTGGCCGAATGGTGAATTATTTGGCACTATCTGCATTTTAGACTCGAAAGAAAACCACTACACCCCCACCTATATAAAGCTTTTACAGAGCTTTCGCACCTCGATAGAGTCCCAGCTTAAAACCCTGTTTCAGCATGCTAAGCTCACTCAAATGAATAGAGACTTAAAAAACCGTGTTTACACTCGGACTAAAGATCTTGCGAGTCTTAATTATTCATTAAATCAAGAGATTGATAAGCGAAAAGCTGCAGAACAAAAGATTAATTTCCAAAAGAATCACGATCTCGGCACCGGCTTTTTAAACCGAAACGCATTTGAATCTCGCTTAAACCACAAGCTACTGTCACAACGAAGGCTGACAGACAGCTCATTTGCAGTTGTTCATATTGGTTTTACCAACGGCAGACGCATACAGGCACGATACGGCTATAACGCGTTAGACCAAGTGCTTGTTGAATACCGAAAACGTATCGACAGTATTTCTGATATCGATGTATTAACTGCCCGCCCTACTTCGGTAGATCTCGTATTGGCGTTTAGCGTTAAAGATTTGCACCAGCGCTTAGAAGAACTTTGCCAGACGCTCGTTAAAGTTGGTCATTCAGAATTCGATATCGAAAGTGACAAAGTGCATCTACATGCCTTTATAGGGATTGCAATTACGAACGGCGAAGATGACGCGGAAAGCATTCTGCAGAAATCTTCTGAAGCGATGTTAGCGTGTAAAGATTCAGGACAAAAGTTCGCTTACTACTCTCAATCCCATACCGAAGAACAAACTCACATTAATAAGATCGAAGGCTATTTGCTTCAAGCCGTTCGTAATGATGACCTTATGCTCTACTTTCAACCCAAAGTTAGCCCGTTGACGCATCGCTGGGTCGGTGCTGAAGCTTTGCTTCGTTGGCGACATCCTGTTTTGGGTGACATCTCTAACGAAACCCTGATCCACATGGCTGAACAAAACGGTTTGATTTTCGAAGTGGGCAGCTTTGTTTTACGCAATGCGATTGAAAAAGCCAAAGAGTGGTCCGAATACGTCGACGATTTCAAAATGGCCGTGAATGTATCTGCCATTCAACTCAAGAACGTACACTTTGCGGAACAAGTGGTTCACCTACTCGAAACCTATCATTTAGAGCCTCGTTTCTTAGAACTTGAAGTTACGGAGAGTGGACTGATTGCAGATGAAGTGGTTGCCAAGAATACTTTGGGATCTTTGCACGATATAGGCGTTACATTGTCACTAGATGACTTCGGTACGGGCTACGCCTCCTTCAGCTATCTGAAGAAGTTCCCATTCGACACCATTAAGATTGATAAGAGCTTTATCGACCAAATGCTCAACTCACACGAAGACTCGGAAATTGTTCGTTCTATTGTCCAAATTGCCAAAAAGCTCGACTTAAAAGTGACGATTGAAGGCATAGAAACCGAGGTTCAAGAGCAATTTATTATTAATGAAGGCTGTGATGTGGGCCAAGGTTACCTTTACGGAAGACCAATGCCGAGCCAAGAATTCGAACACAGCTTAATCAATCAAAACTATTTGGGGACAACTCGTTACGCTTAAAGCAAAAAAGAGCAGTTAGTTTTGGATTTAGGTCTACTTTCTCTTTACTCTAAAGGTGGTGATTTTTATAATCGCCGCCTTTCTGTTTTTATCTTTCCCCTTATATAGGCATTCCTCGTTATGGATCAGTTGACTGCAAAGCTTAAAAAGCTCGAAAAACAAAACTACCGTGCATATCAACAAATTAAAGGTCAATACGACTTTGCTGATTTTGAATTACACATCGACCACATCCAAGGTGACCCATACGCGTCAGCTTCTCGTTTTCGTGCAACGCGCGCGTGGTCTTTGACCGGGTTAGATTGGCTGAAAGAAAAATCTTACGAATACCAAGTAGCCGCTCGTGACTTTATCGCACGTAGCTTCTCTGAGTTCGCGAAACAAGAGTCGACCGTTTCTATCGCGCTGACGGGTCAAACCGTATTAGACAACACAGCGGTTGTATTCACAGACCACGGCATCGAAATTCGTTTCCGTATTAATTTACCAGCTGATGGTCGTAGCATTCTTGCTAAGAAAGCGAACAACATCATCACTTTCTACTTACCGAAGTTTATTCGTCGCGCGACGCTTGAGCGTGAGTTAAACATCGATGTAATGATCAAACATTGTGAAACGATTGAAGACCAAGAAGCGCTGCGTGCTCAATTGGATGAAAACAACCTAGCGGCATTCGTTGCAAACGGCAGTGTGTTACCTCGTATCGCAGGTAACTGCGACCTTCCAATGAAAGACGCGGTACCTTTCGCAGCTCCAGAATCGCTGAGTGTTACTTTAAACACTCCAAACCAAGGCGACGTGACAGGCTTAGGTATTCCAAAAGGCATAACGCTGATCGTTGGTGGTGGTTTCCATGGTAAATCGACGCTGTTGAACGCCGTTGAACGTTCTATCTACAACCATATTCCTGGTGACGGTCGCGAAGGCATTGTAACTGCAATTGATACGATGAAGATTCGCGCTGAAGATGGCCGATGTGTACACAGCTTGAACCTGTCAAACTACATCAACCATTTACCAATGCAGAAAGACACGTCTGATTTCAGCACACAAGATGCGTCAGGCTCTACGTCTCAAGCGGCTTGGTTACAAGAATCGATTGAAGCCGGCGTTCAAACTCTACTTATTGATGAAGATACGTCAGCGACTAACTTCATGATTCGTGACGAGCGTATGCAAGCACTAGTGTCAAAAGGCGATGAGCCAATCACACCACTTGTCGACCGCATTGGTCAGCTTCGTGAAGAGATGGACATCTCTACCATTGTTGTAATGGGCGGCTCTGGTGATTACCTAGATGTCGCGAACACTGTGATTCAAATGCACGACTACCAAGCGGTAGATGTGACTGAAAAAGCAAAGGACGTGATTGCTCAGCACCCTACTCAGCGTGCTAACGAATGTGAAACTGCTTTAGAAACGTTTGTCCCGCGTTCATTGAACCGTGCTTCACTCATGAACATTCTTACTGACGGTAAGTTCCGTGTTAACGCGAAGGGTAAAGAGTCACTGCGTTTTGGTAAGGAGTTTGCGGACCTTTCTGCGCTTGAGCAATTAGAATCGCCGTCTGAAGTGAACGCGATCGGTTGGGCTTGGTTCCAATTCGCGCAAACTCCAGGTTGGTCAAGCAACCCTGCGAAAGAGTTCAACGTTATTTTAGAAAACGAATGGCACGCTAACATGCCTAACTACGGTGACCTAGCGAAACCAAGAACATTAGATGTGATGGCTGCTCTGAACCGTATGCGTAAATCTCAGTTCAAGCCTTCGAACTGATTTCGTTAACTATCGGATTTATTGTGCTTCTAGGCTTTTGAAGTTCTAAGCTTTTAGTTTACTAAAGCTTCTAAGTCACTAGCTACTAACTAAGCAAATTAACTGTCTACGGCTCTCATTCTGAGGGCCGTAAATTTATCTAATCTCTATTTACCTAACCTCTATTGTTATCAAGACTCTCCAACGCTATAAATTCATAAAACCAATATTTACATCAATTACTTATCATCTTGTGCAATAATAGAATTAGACACGTTGTTTACCGCCACCTAATACTGTCGATCCCAAAAATCATGACATAGCTTTTACAAAACCCTAGTGATATTCAGATAAAGTCCCGATTCGACAAGTGTAACCAAATGTAACAATCTCTTGAGGCTTCAATGAACCATAAACGCGTTAAGATGCGTGACCATAAAATCGAAGTGAACCTATTCAAAAACCGCGTAATCGTCGCGTTTTGTGGGATCTTGATGTTCACTCTTGTCTTAGTCGGTAATCTATACCGACTTCAAGTTGAAAATTTTAAAAGCTATCAAACTCGTGCCGATGGCAACAGAATCAAAGTATTACCTATCGCCCCTACTCGTGGACTTATTTACGACCGTAACGGTGTGTTGCTTGCAGAAAACAAGCTTGTCTTTGATCTGACGATGATTCCAGAGCAAACCGATGATGTCGATGCAATGCTCGCCAAGCTAGACAAATATGTGCCCCGTGATGCTGAGCAGATCGCTCGTTTCAAAAAACGCTATCACAACACCCGCCGATTTAAATCTGTGACTATTCTAGAGAACTTAACAGAAGAAGAGATTGCTAAGTTCTCTGTGCATCAGTACCAGTTCCCCGGTTTATCTATCGATACCAGCTTAAAGCGTTTTTACCCAAATGGTGAGGTGCTTACCCATGTTCTTGGTTACGTGGCGCACATCAATGATAGCGATCTCAGAAAGCTTGAAGAACAAGGTATAGAAGCGAATTATCAAGCCACGACAATCATAGGAAAACTAGGGGTTGAACGTTATTACGAAGGTATTCTGCACGGCACCAAAGGTTATCAAGAAGTTGAAGTAAACAGCCGTGGCCGAATAGTCCGAACCATTGAGTACGTGCCGCCTGTAGCTGGCAAAGATATCGTGTTAAATATTGACCTTGAGCTGCAAACATACGTTTTTGAACAACTTGATCACCGCACCGGAAGCGCGATTATTCTCGATCCGAAAGACAACAGCGTGTTGGCAATGGCATCAAGCCCGAGTTACGACCCTAACCTATTTGTCGACGGCATTTCGAGTAATAACTATCAACGCTTATTGAATGACCCTGCTCACCCGTTGGTAAACCGCACGACTCTAGGCGTTTATCCTCCGGCATCAACCGTTAAACCATTTATGGCTGTGGCAGGACTACAAGAACATGTCATCTCTGAAGATACCATTCGTAACGACCACGGCGTTTGGAGAATTCCTGGCTCTAAACGAAACTCTAAATCGTGGCGTGACTGGAAACGTTGGGGTCACGGACCTGTGGATGTCACCCAAGCGATTGAAGAGTCGGTAGATTCATTCTTCTATCAAACCGCTTTTGATTTGGGTATTGACCGAATTTCAAGTTGGATGAACCGATTTGGGTTTGGTGAACCGACAGGCATCGATATCTATGAAGAAAGCACTGCCAACATGCCGACTCGAGAATGGAAGATGATGCGTTATCGCACTCCTTGGTATCAGGGTGACACCGTTCCGATTGGTATTGGCCAAGGTTATTGGACATCCACTCCAATGCAACTTGCTAAAGCAACGTCAGTATTGGTTAATCATGGTAAGGTGATGCCCCCACATATCTTGAGAGCCACCTTAGATCACGGCGAAGATTTCAGTACACAACAACTTGTCGAACCGGAGCCAATGCCCTCGATTACTGAAGTACCCGATAGAATTTGGGATGTGCCGATTAACGCGATGCGACTCGTGAACCACGGAAGTAGAGGCAGCGGCAGACGTGCATTTAAGGGAACTGACTATACGAGTGGCGGAAAATCAGGAACTGCACAAGTCTTTGATCTTGCGAAAGATCAGGTCTACAACTCGAAGAAACTCGCTCGACATTTACTTGACCATGCGCTTTACACGGCTTTCGCACCGTATGAGCACCCTGAATATGTCGCAACTGTGGTCATTGAACACGGTAACGGCGGTTCAAAAGTCGGTGCGCCTTATATCCGTAAAGTACTCGACTATGCCTTTGAACATAAAAGTGGCGAGAGCAAAGATCACTCCTAACACCAATAACTTAAGTCGCTACAGCACATAGCGTAATGACGACAAAGCCCCACTTGTGTCACTCACAATGTGGGGCTTTCTGTTTTAGGGTTCTAAGCAATTAGACAGCTAAAAATGCCTGTCGATTATGAGCTTCTTAATACATGCCATGCTTCACAGAGCGTCTGAAATTTTGCGGTGTTGCCTTCGTCTCTGTCCGGATGCCATCTCAATGCCAGTTGTCGCCAACGTTTTCTAATTTCATGGTGTGTCGCGTCTAAAGGTAGCTCAAACAAGTTTAACGCTCGGCTTCGGTCCATATCAAGCTCATCACCACCCACAAACTTTCTGTACCGAGTCCAAAATTCGTTCAACAGCCTTTTGACTTCGCCTTGATCCGCTTCATAGTTAACCCAATTAATGTAGTACTCTCGAAGTGGGTCTTGATGATCGATACTGTGACTGCTTCCGTGATAACGACCATTCATCAATTCGATGTCCATCGCTTGGACTTGGAGCCAACCATCAGGGTGTAAGGTTTCTTGAAGCTGATAAAGCGCATTCATGATAAGGAAGTTCTTCTTAAACAACTCTTTCTCAGGCACTGCATCTAACACTGGCACGAACCCAAGGTCGTTCAGATGAGCCGCCAATGTATGAACTTTCCATCCACTTGGCTTTTGCTTAAGCACTTCCATTATCGGCCAAAGCAATGGGTTTTCCATATGGCAATGAAAGTTGGCTCTCACGTCTTGATGATTCGACATAGTTGACTCAGTTAGCTTCTCTGAATTAATGGATTTTTAGAACTGCGGATATTATAAGTAACCGGTTTCTCATCCGTTGCGTATCTTCTTTAATTGAAAGCGATTTACTACGATTTGTCGAGCTTAAGGACAAACAACTTTCTAACGTTTGGCTTAAAAACACCTTTCATCGTCAAAAACCGAGTACCATTTCGTTGAATACAACCATTAGGGCGTGTTGACCTTTCGCGGTTAAATTTTGTTCGAGATAAAAGCGTTTTAATCGCGGCGAGGGAGAAGTAGCCTAGTCATTCTAAGCAAATCTCCCTCAACAAAGAGTAAAACGCTTTTAGTCGAACCCTTCGGGCAGCGTTTGCTGGTCATTTCTACTACGTTATCGGCTTCTCATGTAGGCTAGCTACACATCGATGCCTCTGCCTTGTATAAATACCCAGCAACTCGCTGCAAAAATCAGCTCGAAAGATCAACACGCCCTAGTAATAAAGCCGCTCTTTTTGGTCCAAATACAAAAAAGGTCAGCGATTTAGCTGACCTTTCACATCTATCCCAATTTTAGGGACGAAGCATTGAACTCACTAGATAACGCCAAGCTCTCTCAGACGTTCCATTAGGTATTCGTTTGCTGTGTACTTTTCAGACAGCACTACTTCTGGTTTCGGGTGAAGGAATAGAGGCAAAGAGATACGAGACTTCTCTTGGCGTTCACCTGATGGGTTGATTACACGGTGAGTTGTCGATGGGAAGTAACCACCTGACGCTTCTTGAAGCATGTCACCGATGTTGATGATCATGTTACCGAAGTCACATGGAACATCTAACCACTCGTTATTTTGCGCTTTAACTTGAAGGCCCGGTTCGTTTGCAGCAGGAAGAACTGTCAGTAAGTTGATGTCTTCGTGTGCCGCAGCGCGGATTGCACCTGGCTCTTCATCACCTTGCATTGGTGGGTAGTGAAGAACACGAAGCAGAGTCTGTTCACTGCCGTTGATCATTTCTGATAACGCAATAGAGAATTTCTCTTGTACTTCTTTAGGAGCATGAGCTTCAACCCAACCTAACAGCTCTTGAGCAAAAGCATTCGCACGTTGGTAGTAATCTAGAATCTGTTCTTTCAGCTGCTCAGGGATTTGGCCCCAAGGGTATACGTGAAAGTACTCTTTGATGTCTTTTACAGTGTGGCCCTTAGCAACTTCAGACACTGAAGGTGGAAAATATCCATCTTGTGTTTCAACATTAAAGTGGAAGTTCTCTTTTTCTTCAGAGATGAAGAATTGGTACCAGTTTTCGTAAATTGACTCAACAAGCTCTTTCGGGATTGGGTGGTTCTTAAGCACACCAAAACCAGTTTCACGTAGAGAGCGAACAAATTGTTCTGCTGCGTCGTCAGCAAGGTAATCGACAGTTTCCAGTTTCATGACTTTCTTTCTTGTTATGTAGTAATAAGGCGATTTTAAGGATCGCTTTGTTGTAAATCAAACTTTTGTGAAACTCTAGCAACCGTTTGTCTAGATACTGGGCGATAACGCTACTTTTCAACAAAACTGGTGATTAAAGCATAATTGAACACTGTTCATTATTGTGTAACACTAATAAAAACTTCGACGAGAGATCTTGATATGACAATCACGCCACTTGCTCAAAATCGACCATTACTGTCATTGACGACGCTGTATCTGATTGTGTTTCTATTTTCAGCGTTTGCTCCCTCTTCAAGAGCGGTATGGATTGCCGAAATTGTCCCAGCGCTTGCGATATTGGTGGGAATCTGGTGGTTATCAACAAAGCTCACCTTCACTAAGACAGCTTACGTTTTAATGTTTATCTGGCTAATTTTGCATACGATAGGCGCGAAATATACCTTCGCAGAAGTGCCATTTGATTGGTTCAACAACATGATAGGTTCTGAGCGTAATAACTTTGATCGTGTCGCGCATTTCTCAATTGGCCTTTATGCTTATCCACTCGCTGAGTACTTGATTCGTAAAAAACTGACTCAACCGGTGCTGGCATGTTTCTTTGCGCTATTTGCGATCATGAGCGTTGCTGCGGGTTATGAAATTATCGAGTGGTGGTACGCGGAGATCGCAGGTGGTGATGAAGGTATCGCATTCCTTGGTTCACAAGGCGATATTTGGGATGCACAGAAAGATATGCTGTGTGATACCACGGGCGCAATTGTTTCGCTATTACTTCTTAAGCTTCAAGGGCGTGTCAAAGCTTACTAAGCTCAATTATTTACTCTGAGTATCAAAAGCAACGTTGAAATGCCACACACAAACCGTGCTGTGGCATTTTTTGTTTCACCGTGACGGGTTATTTCATCGTTACCTTGCCGCCAACAAACTTGTAGGCTGGTGTACCTCGAACCAAAGTGTCTCGCGCAAATTCAATCCCGCATTCAGGGCACACACATGGTTTTGTTGTGAAATCTTCAACGATACGCTCCTTAAAACATTTCACGAGTGCACCTTTGCCACCTTTCCGATACTTAAAAAGCTGCGTTTTACATTTGGCACAGAAAATCTGAACCGTCTTGGTCGGTTGTTTCTTGTTTGGTTTAGCCATAGAAGTTAATGATTGAACTCTTTATTTCTTAAGTTTAGGGGCGACAAGAACCAAGCTTATCCCAAGAAGTATAACGGTTGATGAGACTATAAATTGCATGGTGACAGGTTCAGATAAAAGTAATACACCACCAAGTGTCGCGATAACTGGAACAGAAAGCTGTGCAATAGACGCCACCACGGTATTCAGTTTTTTCACTACGTAATACCACAAACTATAACCCACACCAGAAGCCACAGAGCCCGATATAACCGCGTAAATCAAACCTTGTTCAGTGATAGACACTTGCGTTAACGCATTAGGAATCAAAACTAACAAGCTTAATGCCAAAAGGATAACTAGCGAACTGAATCCAAAGTTAGCGGTGGTCGATTGCAGTGCGTTTGACGATTTCTTTCCTGCCAATGTGTAAATGCCCCACCCGACTCCGGCCAGAGACATCAAGATAATAGAAACTAAGTCGGGTGCTTGAGTCGATTCCGTTGGCATTAACAAGTAAACAAGCCCTGCCACAGACAACAAACATCCGCACCACTCAATGAGTGACATTCTGTTTCCAGAAAACAAGTGCGCGGCAATCATCGTAAATTGCACTGCGACAAACAACACCAGCGCACCAAGACCTGCGCCGAGCTCTAAGTAAGCAAACGAAAAACCAAACATATACACGAGCAGTGACAATATTGATGTTAATTGAAACTGTGATTTGAGCTTTGTGTATAGCGATGTGTTGTTTGTTAACTCACGTTTAGACTTAGATTGGGAAGATAACGTTAATAAAATCAGAAGCGTAAGCGCACCAGATAAGATGCGCACGATCGAAAAGCTCAAAGGATCAATCGTTTGATCCATTAAGGCCCAGCGACACAAAACTGAATTAGCAGCAAACGCCACCAGCGTAATAAATGTAACCAACAGAGTTTGCATCGTTTTTTCCTAATTGAGTTTTGTTGGATTTCAATCAACGTCAGGCTTCACCCAAACTTGGCTAAAGTCGAACCAACCTAATGCATTACATTTCGCGTTTTGCAACGTACCACATTGATCTTTATTAACGCCTAGCCAGCAATGGAACATTGGAATTAATTGATTGCTTTGGACCAGTTGTTTACCTAACTGTCGTGCTGGAAATTGCTCGAATTCCCCCGAACGCCAACGGTCAATCATGTGACACCATTGGTCGAAGTCTTCAGCCGGGCTAGATTCATCAAGAAAACTGTAGTCCATTAGCCAACCGGCTAAAGCGTCGTCTCTGTTATTGGCTATACCCATAGGGTTAATCCAAACATCAACATCATCGGCGTGCGGAGGATCGGTTTCGTAACCGTAAAGATCAACATCGACGTTGTATTGCTTCAGCACCGTGACAATCGCCTTGGCAAGCGTTGGAAACATTGGATGTTGGCATTGATACGCCAATCTTATGGTTGGTTTGGTATTTGCTGGTGGACAAACTGGCACCTTTAACTTTATGTCATACCAACCGGGTTTTATCCCATAAGCGTGCAGCACGCCCAAATCGATAACGGTCTCTTTTGGAATATGAACAAACAGATCCGCCGCATTCAACGCGTTAGATAAAAACTGTGCCCATGCAGGATCTTGTGCAATACCTTTCTTTCTATTGAGCAGTAAATACGTACAGCCTGGATCGAGTTCTACTTCATCGCTATCGCCACGGTCGGCCATGACAGGCTTAGAAAGACTTGGGTAAACCATTGAAGAATAAGCCTCATCCACCACCCAAACTTCAACGCGATCAATTAACGGTCTAAAACCAAAGTACCCATTAAAAGCGGTTAACACGAGTTGTTTCTCGTCGTTCTTTTCAATGCGATAAGGTCCCGTTCCAATCGGTCGAATATCGTAATCTTCACCACGTAAAGTGATCGGTAACGTGACTTTAGCGACCGACTCCGTTAGTGCGAGCGGAAAATACTTGTCTGGACGTGTGAGAAAGACATCTACGACACAATTTGCAGGTGAAGAGACATCTTTGATATGCGAAAACATGTTGAGAGGCTCGAGTGCAAGCAGTGTATCCACAACATGATTGGTTAACAGAGGTTCCCCGTTATGGAAACGAACACCTGGCCTCAAAAAGAACCGCCATTGATGATCGCTGATTTTTTGCCATGAATGAGCAAGATCGGGTTGAAGTTGGTCATTCTCATCTAGACGAGTCAACCCACTGAATACCTGACAAGCGATATGTTGCTCTGAACGACGCATCGATTTGGTTGGGTTAAGCATTGAAAGCGGTCGGTAATAAGGCAAACGAATAACTTGTTCGCCTTCTTGATACTGTACACCCAAGTAGTTTTGAATAACTTGGGTGAGTTTGGCAGCATTGTGATCAAGCACTGACAGCGCCTGTCCAATTTTTCCTTCCTGCAAGTAGCGTCTTGCTAGGTTCTCGCTGACATCACAACGATTCTGTTTAAAGATAAGTTGAGATAACTTCCCTCGACCAGCTGCTGGTAACCACTCTACCCACCCTTCTTCTTCAAGCTTGTTGAGTACCATTCGGGCATTACGACGGGTACAACAAAGCACATCCGTGATGTCGTCGAGTTGAACATCAGAATCTTTACCATCGAAGTATTCAAACAGGGTTTCAAATTGAACGCGAAGTCTTGGGCTGCTCATAAAGAGGAAAACTTATTCAAAGGACATTGAATTCAGTTTCCCTATTTTATGGCGTAAAATCAATATTACTGACACGATTTTATTGTGAATTATTGAGTACGACATCCTAAGATGTTATTCAATCTAAAGGGTTAAGTGCTTTTACCGTAAAGGATTACGTTACATCGCAGCCAATTTCATTGGCGATTTCACGAAGCTGCTGTTCATCGTCTAATTTTATCGACCATTTACACTCAGAACCGTTAGCGGAAATGACATTTGCCCCTTTTCCGATCAATTGAATTGCATCAACTTGAGCTTGCAAAGTGACTCTATGCTCACCATCTAAACGAACAACCAATTCATGTGCGGTTGCGATGACTTTTCCACTTTTAAACGTTATGACCATGGGCTTCTCGGGTTACTTCTTTAAATACTGATTGCTTGTTCTAAGTACTGATTACTTCTTCTAAAGACAAAACCAGCGTACGACTGCCTACTCTGTTATCGCTTATGTTTCTTCACGGCAATGGTTAAGCGGCTGGTACAAACTAAGCGTTGACGCTCATCAGTGATATTGATCTGCCATACTTGAGTAGAGACGCCCAAGTGAATAGGCTCAGCAGTACCGATGACGTGCCCTTCGCGCATTGACCTTACGTGGTTCGCATTGATATCGAGCCCAACGCAATAATAGCCTTCTGGTACGCAGAAGTTTGCTGCCAATGAGCCAAGCGTTTCTGCTAGCACAACTGATGCTCCGCCATGAAGCATACCCAGTGGTTGGTGCGTAAAATGACAAACCGGCATGGTTGCCACCAAAGAGTTGTCATTTACTTCGGTGTAAACAATGTTGAGGTGTTCAATTAAGGTATTTTTTGAGGTCGCGTTGAAGGTATCTAGGTCAACGGGCTTTTTCCAAATACTCATGTGGGTTCCTTAATTATTGATCTTGTTATCGCGTGCATAGCTTTTTTCTATATTACTGGCTGTTAGTTATCTTACAGCCCTTAGTTATTACGCAAGTTGATGTTAACATGCATAAAAACCGAATACACAGAGGATATTGTATGACGTCATGGATGAAGTTTGCCTCGCTTCTCACACTTGCAGGCCTAACCGCGTGTAGCGCTTCTCCGACAGGCAGAAACCAATTGCTGCTTTTTTCAGATAAAGATATGTCTCAGCTTGGAGCACAGTCTTTTGAACAAATGAAGAAAGAACAACCCATCAGCAAAAATGCCAAAACTAACGCTTATGTACAGTGCGTAGCGAACAGCATCACTCAATATATTCCTAAACAAGGTTTTAGTGAATGGGAAGTTGTTGTGTTTGATAGTGACCAAGTGAATGCATTCGCCCTACCTGGCGGAAAAATCGGTGTATACACAGGGTTACTTAAGGTTGCAGTCAATCAAGACCAACTCGCAACGGTTATTGGTCACGAAGTGGCACACGTTTTAGCTGACCACAGTAATGAGCGCCTGTCTCAGTCTCAAATCGCTAATACTGGTTTATCTATTACTAACGTCGCGTTAGGCGCATCAGAATACAAACAGTATCAAGGTATGACGATGGCCGCGTTAGGATTAGGCGTTCAATATGGCGTTATTCTCCCGTATGGGCGAACTCAAGAGTCTGAAGCCGATGTTGTTGGTTTAGAGTATATGGCTCAAGCAGGGTTCGATCCAAACCAAAGTGTCAACTTGTGGCAAAACATGGCCAAAGCATCAGGCGGAAATCAACCGCCAGAATTGCTTTCTACGCACCCTTCCCACAGTACGCGTATTAAAGATCTACAAGCAACGATAAAAACGCTTCCTCAATCAGGTTCACCAAGGCCAAATTGCAAAGCGTAGTCTAAGTTAGTATCGCCTAGCTGGTGTAAATACAAAAATGCCCTATCCATATTGGTTAGGGCATTTTTAGTTTCTTGCTTGCTAACAGTTCAAGTGCGCTAAGCAGCTGGATAATTCCAATAACAGAAAGTCACTGGTTAAGTACCAAGAATTTGTAATGGTAGGCTTAATAGCTGATCACCAGTCGATGCAAAATACCAGATAACACCGATCAAACTACTTACTAAACCTACATACCAAACGAACGACACGACTTGACCGTATTTGTCTAACGGCAACAAATGACTGTGATGACGCCCTTTCCATTCGAACAGTATTTCAACACTGCCCATAATCAATAAGAAACCAAACAGGGTTAAATTCAACTGATAACTCAATACCACGCCAGCAACAGCAGCCGCGACACACAATACAATACCAAGCACACTGTTCATCGAGAAGCTGATACTTTTAAGAACATGTCCGCCATCGAGAGGCAAAATCGGCAATAGATTGAACAGGTTTAATAGAGCATTAAATACCGCAAGGCCGGCAAAGAACATTTCTCCAGTCGCCCAATACAGCACCATAAATACTAACGACAATATCAGGCCGAACAATGGCCCCATTATTGAGATAACCACATCTTGCCAGCGCGTATTAATCTTTTCATCGGATAACGCTAAACCACCAAGGAATGGTATCAAATAAATGCCTTTGGTCTTCATGCCGAAGTATTTCATCGCTCTAATATGACCGTACTCATGGAACATTAAACAAGCGATTAAGGCCAAAGCGAACTGAATTGAAAACAACCATGAATAGGCCGCTAAACTCGCAGAAGCAAGTACGACCTTGATTAGCTTGGCGCTTTTTAGCGCTTTCATACCAAGCGACACCAACCCAATTAGGCTAAAACGCTTCTCTGGTTTAGGAGTGACAACAGGGGTTTGTTGCTCGATATCTTTGGTGTTTCGATTGCCTTCGGAAATGGTTTGGCCATTGACCAATGCTTTATATGTCATCTCAAACGGTTGCCACTGAACCGTCGACTCAACGTGACACTGCAACGTTTCTTCGCCAGCGCGTAGTGTAAATTCGTGTTTTCGTGCGTCTTCTTGGTCTGTGGTCGCATCTAATTGAGATACCAAAGTGTTATCCCAATACAATTGTTGCCACCCTGCCATTGACCCCTCTAAACGAAGCGGTTTACCAAGAAACTCTATCGCGAGTAATTCCAAACTTTAATTCCAATTTAATGACTTCTAACGAGTGTCGATATTATGCCGATTTAGCGATCGGCGGTAAACATAAACAAAGTTGTTACATATTGAGCAATTGAACACTATTTGTACCAATAGCTGGCATAAACATTCTGGTCACACCTCCAACCACAAATAAACTATTGATTATAATTATATTATTGATGTTAAAGTGCCGCCCCTAAAAAATATAACCTCACAAAATAACAACTATTTCTTTGACTTTATATAAAACATGAATTTAACATGTTGTTTACATTAGAGCTTCAACACCAACAATGCTCAGTGTGTTTTCAAACAATAATAATGAAATTCGATGCCCTAGGAGGGTCAAGGATGAAAACAATACAACGCTCTCTCGTTTCGCTTTCTGTGCTATTTGCGTGCAATTCACTTGCGGCTGGCTTCCAAGTTGCTGAGCATTCTGCCTCAGGTCTTGGTCGCGCATTCTCAGGTGAAGGCGCTGTAGCCGATAACGCGAGTGTACTAGCGAGAAACCCCGCCGCAATGACCCTATTTGATACAGCCCAATTTTCAGGCGCGGTTTCTATCGTTGATCCAGAGGTTAACGTTTACGACGTTGACGCTAACGAGCATTCAAAAGATGTTGCTCCATTACAAGTCGTGCCAGCCGCATATTACATCAGCCCAATCAACGAAAAATGGGCTTGGGGTATCGGTATGTTCACCAATTATGGTGTTGCCACGGATTACCCTGATGACATCTCGGCAGGTGATATGGCTGGTGATACGTCGCTCTTATCTGTAAATCTAAATCCAAATATTGCGTATCGCGTGAATGAATCATTTAGCGTTGGTGCAGGTTTAAACCTTGTGTATGCGGAAGCTGAACTTACCCGCCATAAAGGCGAGCTCGCTAACTTTGTTGGTGGAAATCCATCTGACAAACTTATAGGCATGACCGGTGAAACATTTGCCTATGGTTGGAATGTTGGCGCGATGTATGAGCTAAACGAAAACAATCGCTTTAGTATCGCTTACCGCTCTTCTGTTGATCTTGATTTCGATGACGGTGAATTTACCAGCTACGATTCAGGTAGAGCAACATCTCCCAAGGTTGATGGTCGTCTTCAAATCGAGCTTCCTTCTATTCTGGAGCTTTCAGCATTTCACCAACTTAACGAACAATGGGCAATTCACTACGGTTGGCAACAAACTGATTGGAGTACTTTTAAGGAGTTAAAAGCAACAAGTCCAGATTGTACTGACAACGGTGTAGCAGGTCAGTGCTTCTACAAACCTGAAAAATATGAAGACAACAATCGATATTCACTAGGCGCGACGTACCAACTAAACAGTAAGTGGACATTAAGAGCGGGTTACGCTTACGACGAACAAGCTGGTGAAGCAACTTTAAGTATTCCTGATAGTGATCGTATGTGGTACAGCGCTGGCTTCACTTATGTTTGGAGCGAAAATATGACTGTCGATGCCGGATTCGCACTTGTTGTAAGTGATGACGGTGAGTTCACTGAGACAAATGGCGCCCAGCAAGAAAGGACTTTCGAAGCAGAAGGTACCGCTTACCTTTCTTCAGTTCAGCTTAACTACACTTTTAACTAAATCAGGATCGTATCATGAAACGTAACTTTAAGATCTCTCTATTATGTTCAGCGATCCTGCTAGCAGGTTGTGGCGACAACACTGAAAGTTCGGGAACAAGTAACCAACAACTTGAAGCCTATCTAGAAACGTCTTTGGCAAGAGCGACAACGCAAAAAATGTTGTTGCAAGGCAGTAACGCGACTGTTCCTTTAAGCAATAATCTATTATTTGACTCTACCGATGGTACTTTGGCTATCCCAACAGGTGGCGACGACAGCATTTCGAACCCAAAAGCAGCATTAAATTATGCCGACGGTTTCTCAACCAGCATGCCAATTTACATCGAGTTTGAAGGCGACGGTTTTGGTGATACCCCTGGAGTTGTTACTTCCGGAGTGACATTGTTGAAGCTTTCTAAAAAGCTAACAGACACATCCACAGCGGCTCAAATACCAACACCTGTTGCCAGTTCGGAATACACAGTTTACAAAGTAGGTTCAAACCTAGTAGTTACCCCAAATACTCCGTTTGACGAAAAATCTGAATATTTGCTTGTCATTACTGATGACGTTACCGATGTAAATGGTAATCCAGTAGGCACATCTCAAAGCTATGCCGGTCTAAAAACAGACACGAAAACTTATTCAACCGGTGACTTAGCTAATGCGCAGACTTTAATAAAGGGTCAAGAAGCTATAGCTGCGGCTGTTGGTGTCGATGCGAAAAAGATTGTTTATTCAGCTTGGTTTACTACAACTTCCGTTGGCGATGTACTTGCCTCTACAGCATCGTTGATTGGTGGAATGATTGTTGGTGGAGCCCCACTTTCTACCTATTGGAATGGTAGCGCAAACCCAAATAATGTCGATCTGACAAACGCTTACCATCTTAGTTTAGACTCCTCATCAACAGCACCATTTGCCACAGCAATCGCTGCAGATGCTGACTTTAAAAAATATCTTGGCGATGACGATGCAACAGAAACTGCCACTTTGATTGGAGGGATAAATCTCCTTTACTCTAACGCGGGTATCAGCACTACGTCAGTAAACGTGACTAAAGGTACTGTTCAACTCCCATATTTCTTGGAAACCGATCCAACTAAGTTTTCTACAACGCCATTTGCATCAGGATTAGACAGTTTAGCGGTTATCAAAAGTGCACTAACTGATAGCTCTACAAGCTCTCACGTTGGTGCTGAACTAGTAGCATTAGGCTTAGATCCAGCAAACCTCAGTGCTGCAGACGTAACTACATTGATGGGAAAAACACTTACAAAGGATTCGAAAGGAACAGCCCTAGATAGTGAACGTATTGTCACTCAGTATTCACCAATACCACAAGTTAAATCACTCGAAGCTGTTGATGTACTTTTATTCACACCAACAACAGGGACTCCTTCAGGTGTAGTTATTTATCAGCACGGTATTACCACTGTAAAAGAGAATGCGTATGCGTTTGCTGCTAATTTAACAGCCGAGGGTCTTGCAGTAATAGCAATTGATCACCCTATTCATGGCTCTCGATCACTTGCTGGCGGTGCTATATCAACTAACGATAATGCTCTGTACTACTTGAATCTAAGTGCTTTGCCTGTTGCCCGTGACAATATCCGTCAAAGTGCGCTTGATGTAATAGGTCTTCGTATGGCTCTTGAAAAAGTGGGGAATGACTTCACCGGGACACCACTAGAAAACGTCAATGCAAGTGATACAAATGTTAAATTTATGGGGCATTCGTTGGGCGGTATTACTGGATTTACTTCAGTAGCTACGTCAGAAATTGCTGGCACACATAAATTTAGCTCGGCGGTATATGCTAATTCAGGTGGTCACATAGCTGAATTATTGTTTGCTTCTGAAACGTTTGGCCCAGAAATTAAACATAATTTAGCTAAGCAGCTGAATACGACTTACAAGGATTCAGTCGCTACAGCTTGCGCGACCAACAACATTGAAGATGGTGACTGTTACACCGCTTTTGCTAAGGGAAATCCAACTAGCGCTGCAGCAATTGAAACTGAGTTAGTTGCATTTAAAGTCGCCGCTCAAACCCTTATTGATACTGTTGATCCACATTCACTGTCCAATACTGAAGATTTGTCATCATTTAGCTCTAACTATCCAACGTTGTTGATCCAATCGCAAAATGACAAAACAGTTCCTAATACCGGAATTGCCACGTCTTTTACGGCTTCATTTGTCGGTTCTGAAGGGTTAGGTACAACGTTAGGATTGAGCGACTCTACAAAAGCGAGTCCTACAATTGGTAACCGTTTGTTCATTCAGTATAACGAAACAGCTAAGCACTCTACGATTATTGGACCACAAGCCGATCTATCTGATAAAGACCACACATTATCAATGCGATCACAAGTAGCTGACTTCTTAGATACTGATAGCGTAACCAACGCAGTGACTGACACATCTTTACTTGAATAATCAACTGGCCGCTTACCAAGGACTATACCAAATGCCAGCCTAACCGCTGGCATTTTTGTTTCTATGACTGACTAACCTTCCCCAGTTAACCGTTTGCATAAAACTTTAAAACACAAATGGTTGATCTCAGCTAAAATTAATCAAGACAGAATACCGTACGACCTCTTTCTTTATTGTAAATAAAGTGGATAATAGCCCCGTAATTTAATACCTAATAAATGTGAGTCCATTATGTCTTCTGAAGCTACTATGCTAGAACGCTGCCAATCTAAATGTGAACTATGTGGTTCTGATTCTTCTCTTACTGCATACGCAGTGCCGCCACACAGCCACGTAACAGTGGATCACGGCATCATGGTATGTGACAAATGTCTTGGTGAGATTGACGATCCTAAAGATATCAACCACTGGCGTTGTCTGACTGACAGCATGTGGAGTCAAGAAGCGCCAGTTCAAGTAACTGCATGGCGTCAACTTACTCGTCTGAACACAGAAAGCTGGGCTCAAGACTCGCTAGACATGATGTACCTTGAAGAAGAAACGTCAGTTTGGGCACAAATCGGTATGTCTGCTGATGACAAACCTCTTGACGTGAACGGCGTTGAACTTAAGAAAGGTGACGACGTAACAGTAATCAAAGACCTGCCAATCAAAGGTACTAACCAAGTGATTAAGCAAGGTACTGTTATCCGTGGTATCAGCGTTGGTGACGATCCTAAGCTTGTTTCTGGTAAAACAAACGGCGGTCAATCAATGTACGTAATCGCTGAGTTCTGCCGCAAGAAGTAATTCTTCTTTAAGCTGAACAAAATCTAAAAAGGCGCTAATGAATAATTAGCGCCTTTTTAATATCTCAAATTTTCACGGCTTAAGACTATGAATAAGTTGCTCACGGTACTCCTTAATGACAGACACCAAAGAGCCTTTGATACCACTGACTTGTTTTGAGTGCGGGCACCACAATGCAAATCCAAATTTGAATCCTTCCACCATTTGCGCAGAGTGAATGGGCTCTATTGAATATTTTGAAAATTCAGAGGCGGTAAAAAATGCCTTAGGAAGAAGTGCCCACCCAAAACCCTCTTCAAGCATTTTGAGCATTAACGAAAGCTGATCAATCTCTTCATAGTCAGAGCTCACGATAATCTTTTCAGACATACCTTCGTCAATCAGAGACTTCAATACGAACTGTTTAGAGTTCCTTAGTGCGACTAATACTTCGTCTTTATCGATATGTGAGAGTTCTCCCCCTTTCTGTCCGAATGGGTAGAACTCAAAATGCCCAAGGAAAGTAGAATCAAAACTATGCATCGCCCGGCTATTGTGAGCATTCACAAGTCCAAAGTGATATTCCCCACTTTGTATTCCTTGTTTAATTTCGTTCTTATTCCTAACCAGAAAGTTCACTCACATCATTGGGAAATCGTGCTTGAGTCGTTTACGTATATCGACCAACACACGTTGAGGAACGAAACTAGAATACGCGATTGTTATTTTCTCTAACCCACCATAAGAAAGGCTCAACGCCACTTTGTCAAAAGTACGAGCTTGCTCAATCGTCTGTTTTGCGTAGTGATAAAGGAGGTGCCCGTCCTCCGTTGGTTCAACAGAGCGCCCGACCCTTTCAAAAAGATTCACTGCAAGGTGATCTTCCAAGTTTGTAATCACCTGACCCACGGTCGTTCTGTGCTTGTTAAGCTTTACCGCCGCCTTGCTAAATGACCGCTGCTCATAGACAGTCACAAACGCGAGAAGTTGTTCAATACTAAAGTTCATTTTGATGTACTTACTTTCTTGGTCATGCATACGAGATAGAAAAACATCTACTGCATCAGGATAATAATGATAAAAAGACAGAGCAAAAGTGACTACTGATTTGTACCTTTGCTGCCTATCCTTCCTAGTATATACCTAAACCTGTCTGGATTTGATGGATCTGATCCTCTATATACGATTATTAACATTGCCATAGTTCCTTTATCGTTAGCTTCTTAAAACGATAGAGACAGACCCATGAACACAATGCCACATGAACTCGTGTGGGGTGAGATCTACTTCCCTCCTTTGCTATTGGTTATCGCGTTAGCTTATGTATTGACGATATTGACTGGCTCAATCGCGACAAAACTTGGGCTACATAAATATGTCGCTTTTCCTGCAATTGCCGAATTAAGCCTAATCGTGATTTTCGTCGGCGTTATCGGTCAATTCATTACCATCTTCTGAGGCATTCACCTTGATTAAACGTTATCTCATCACGCTACTACTGGTCATTGCCGCAAGCTCTGTGGTTTATAGCTATTACCAATCTTATTCGAGTAATCCCTGGACTAGAGATGGTCAGGTCAGCGCTTACATTGTTTCAATTACTCCCCGAGTTACAGGGCAAGTGACTAAAGTCCATATTGAGGACAACTCACAGGTGGCTAAAGGCGACTTGCTGTTTGAGATCGACCCAAGCATTTACCAAGCGGCCTACAATAAAGCGTTGGCGACACAGAAACAGGCTCGCGCGCTCTTAGCAAAAGCTAAAAACGAAGAGCAACGCGCATTGAACTTAGAAAAGAGAACACCTGGCGCTATGCCAGTGCTGACATTGAATAACCTGAATAACGCGGTTGAGACAAATGCAGCGAACGTTGCACTAGCAAAAGCCAACGTTGAAGAAGCGCATTTAAATCTTGAATACACCAAAGTGTACGCGCCAACAAACGGTTACATCACGAATTTAAACCTACGAGAAGGCTCTCAAGTCGTCGCTAATACACCGGTAGTTGCGCTGATCGATGAAGACAGTTTCTGGATCGAAGGCTATTTCAAAGAAACTGATCTGGTGAATGTTGACCCTAACGACAAAGCGCTTGTCACTCTTATGATGCACAACAATATTCAATTAGAAGGCCATATCAAAAGCATTGGCTTTGGTATTGCAACACAAGACGGCAGCACAGGTAATGACCTTCTTCCTAACGTGAACCCAAACTTTCAATGGATTCGTCTTGCTCAACGTATACCAGTCAAAGTAGAGCTTGATAACGTGCCTGAAGACTTACAACTTCGTGTTGGCATGACAGCTTCACTCAAAATAATCAAATAGTTGGATGGCTTTTATGTTCAGTGCATCAACCAAAGAAGCTATTAAAGCGGCTCTCGCTATTGTTATCTCTATCTGTGTTGCGTTGTGGTTTCAATGGGAGAAACCTTATTGGGCGGCAATTGCGGTTGCGGTCATGGCACTGAACGAGAGCTTTGCTCATTCAATAAACAAAGGCCACAACCGATTAATGGGCACCTTATTAGGGACTGGTTATGCCTTTTTCTTGATTGCGATGTTTTCTCAGGACCGCTTTCTGTTTTTGATGTTTTTCACTTTATTTCTCGGTACATGCATCTTCATGTCGAGTGATGAGAAATACGGTTATGTCTTTTCTATAGGCTTTGCAGTTTGCTCCATCATCTCTTGTATGGGCGGATTCGATAACCAAATTACATTCTATTTTGCAGTGCTTCGAATACAAGAAACTCTATTAGGTGTTATCACCTTCTCGATTGTTTATCGTCTGATCTGGCCTGTAAACACTGAGCAGAACTTTGTACAACGATTTGAAACAAGCAGAGAAACGCTGATAACAGCAATGAGCGATACCAACAACCTTGATATAGAAGCTTTAGAGTCCAATACCGCTAATATTGAAAAGCTCTATCAACTGTTGGATTTGCCGCTCGCTGGCAGTTATCACCTAAAAGAAAATATTCACGCATGGCGTTTACGAATCAACGAAATGGCGCATATTCAAGAGCGTTTGCTTGAGATCGCCTCGGGTGAACTGACTCAAGCTATTGATTGGGTCGCTCTCACCCAAAAAATGGAAAAACTGGAGTTAATGGCGCCAAACACGTCACTAATTGATGATGTGCCATTTGTGATGAGTGAGAAGAATAACGTTTCTTGGCACCATGAGCACCGTACGTTTGTTCAACACCTTAATGAAGATGGGAGAAAAGTCTTACAAGGTGTCTCGATGTTCGTCACGTCGTTATTGGTTTGGATATACCTGCCTGTACCGGGTGGTTTTATTTTCCCGATGATTGCTGGCATATTTTCTTCAATGCTTCCAACTATGCCGCCAAGTGTTATTAAGGATGCATTTTTTGGTGTTATTGGAACGGGCACAGTTATCTTGCTTCAATATATCTTTATCATGCCGATGATGACTGAATTGTGGCAATTGGCGTTGTTCTATTTCATCAACAGCATTGTGATATGGAAAGTGTTTGCGACACCTAAACTTATGGTGCATCGAATACTTGGCATAAACCTGCTGGTCGTACTGACATCTGGCGCGCTTAATCTAACACCGGTTTATCAGATTCAAACACCATTGCTAATGTTAACCACACTGCTCATCATTTTGATGATAGGAAAATTATTCACCGACCTTTTTAGAGTCAAAAGTATCGCTTAGTCTCGTTACGCGGATTCGTTTAACTTGGGATAAGAAAAACAAAAAAGGCGCAATTAAGCGCCTTTTGAATGTCTATTGCTTACTGATTTATATGGCTTGCTGACTCATATAGTTTACTGACTCAAGATCAGTTGTTGTTTAGCCACACATCTTGGTTTTGTGGAGCTTTCTTCTTCTTTTTCTTCTTGCCTGTACCAGCCGGTGGCGCAACAGGTTTTAGTGCTGCGATCAGTTCAGCTGTCGCTTCTTCATCCACTTCAAAGCCTACAATTTGCTCACGCTCAAGACGAATCTTGTTCTTCTTCTCGATGATTTTGAAGTGGTGGTAATCTTCGTGATCGATCAGAGATAACGCAAGACCAACCTCACCTGCACGACCACTTCGGCCGATACGGTGCATGTAGTCTGACGGGCTACGCGGTAGATCAAAGTTGATTACTACTGGAAGCTTCTCAATATCCAGACCACGTGCCGCGATGTCTGTCGCGATAAGAACATCAATCTCGCCAGATTTGAAATCTTCTAGGATACGAGTACGTGAACCTTGCCCTTTATCGCCGTGGAATACTTCTGCGATGATACCGCGCTTGTAAAGCTTGTCTGCTAAGTGTTCACAGCTGTTCTTCGCATTAACGAAGATCAGAGCTTGGCGCCATTCGTGTTGTTGAATTAGGTGTGCGAGTAACGCTGTCTTGCGACCTTTTTCTACTTCGAATACACGTTGAACCAGTGTGCTCGCATTGGCACTTTGAAGTTGAACTTCAATTGGATCGCTTAGAAGTTCGTGAGTCAGCGTTTTAACTTGCTCTGGGAAAGTTGCAGAGAACAACAAGGTTTGTTTCTTGTTCGGCAAGAGCTTCAAGATTGCATCAAGTTCTTCGGTAAAACCTAGGCTTAGCATTCGGTCAGCTTCATCAAGCACTAACGTTTTTACTTTGTCTAGCTTTATAGCGTTGCTTGAAATAAGGTCAAGCAGACGACCCGGTGTTGCCACCAAGATATCAGTGCCGCCACGTAGCGCCTGCATCTGAGTGTTTACCGATACACCACCAAACACACAAACCGTTTTAATCGCGCCATTGAAATGCACAGCGTAAGATTTAACGCTGTCTGCTACTTGCTTAGCAAGTTCACGAGTAGGAACCAAGATAAGGCCAGAAACAAAGTTACCTTTGCCTGAACGACGGTCCAGAGGGGCGTCTTCATGAATCTTTTGTAACAGTGGAAGTGCAAATGCTGCGGTTTTACCTGAACCGGTATTTGCGCCTGCAATTAAATCGCGTCCTGCTAACACACTTGGAATAACTTGCGCTTGGATAGGCGTTGGCTGTTGGTATTCAAGCTCAGATAAACGAGCCATCAAAGGAGAGATTAAGCCAAGATCAGAGAAGTTGGTTGGTGTAGTGGTGTTAGTCATTAATTGCAGGAACTCAAAGCTAAAATAATAGCGCGCTATATTAACGTATTTCAGCAGTATTACGTAACTAAATCGCCCTTTCGCTTCTATTTCACTGATTAATATCCGTCAAAAGCGAAGTTATCGATGTGAGAACCTCGATACTCGCCGTACCAACTTCGTCTAAGAGTATTCCAGCTACACAATTGTCGTGGGTTGCAGTTAGTTCAACCACCCTGCTACCGTTTGTTCCGGTGCATACGAATTCGGCTCGGTTAACCAAACGGCTACTGCGTCTGGTGTAGCGACGAGAGGCTCGAAATTGATGTTAAATTGCCATTCAGACTCACCACGTTGGTAACCATCGTAAACCACAACAAAATCATGCTCGAGTTTCTTACCCCTGTTCTCACCCGCCTTAACACTGGTGACTTCGTTCATCGCCAGTAAAGCTATATGAGCAACATAATCACCTTTGCCTTCGTAACTTACGCTGAACGTATCGCCTTTATGGTTGACCGTTAGCTTGGGGTTATTTTGTTGTTTAAGCGAAGGTAACGTTCTGTCTAACCAGTTAAAGTAACCGCGCCACTCTTTTCCATCGACAACAAAGCCCGGCGTGTAAACCCCACTTGTTACGCCATAAGCTTTATACAGTCGTTGCTTCTGACTGAACGCCTTGCTCGCGAACTTATCGCCCCAACCTAGGTAATCCCAATAATCGACGTGATAGGCAAGCGGAATAACTTGTGTCCAAAGTTTTGGATGGTCTTCAAAAGTACTGAGGTAGGCATCAGCAGGCGGACAACTTGAACAACCTTCAGAGGTGAAGAGCTCGATAACCTGTGCGGGCTGGCCTTGATTACTCCAGGTTTGTGCAAGCGACACTGAGGAATAGAAGCCGATCGGTAAGGCAAATAAACAAAGTTTGATCAATGATGAATTGCGTTTGGCGTGTGACATACCGAGATCCTTGTACAAAACGAATTGAATGACGCTCAAATACAGACCGTGATGCCTAGGTTTTTCTTTCAGGTGCTTAATTTGCGAAGAAATAGAGTTTATTTCAGATACAAAAACGCCAGCTTTAGAAGCTGGCGTTTTCTTAAAGTTCTATATTTACATGTTAACGCTGAGATTAACGGTTGATACCGATATCGCGTTGCATGTGACCAGATAGGTCGCTTGCGTAGTAACTACGTGGAGAGTTGTCTACGAAAAGAATATCGAAAATGTGTGCAATCAATCCTTTGAAGTTAACCGAGTAGGTCTTCTTATCCATAGAGTTAGGAACAGCGATAGTATTCATTTGTACTGCTTGAGCCATGATTGCCTCTCTATAAATTTATTAATGTGTTTCGTTCTGATGACAAGAATAATAGGTGATCTTTTGCAGGTTAAAAAATGACTAAAATTAGATTTTGGGATTAGTTTTTCTAATAAAACAAACCATTAACAATGCCGCGAAATAGATATGCAGACCATGTGAGTATAAATTCAACATAGTGTTTAAATCATGCATTTAGTACAAATACCCCGCAAACAACAGTGGCCAATGTCACAGAAAATTTACATAAATAAATTTTCCACTTCATCAGCCACGTGTTCATTATCGACTTTTCGATAAGTTATATTTGTTTTTAATTTACTTGTTCAATGCCTGGCTTCTTCGCATAAACCGACGCTATAACCGCAATCGTCATAGTCGAAATCAGCACAGCAAGCGACCAATAAGTTGGGATAGCCCACTCACTGTCAACCAATAGCATTTTCACACCGATGAACACCATGATGAATGCCAGTGCCGGTTTCAAGTAGATGAACTTGTCCATCATACCTTGCAGTACAAAATACAACGAACGAAGGCCAAGTAACGCAAATACGTTTGCCGCTAATACCAAGAACGGTTCTTGTGTTACCGCAAAGATCGCAGGGATAGAGTCCAATGCAAACATCACGTCCATCACTGCAATCGCACCGATAACCAACATCATTGGAGTGAATGCCCATTTAGCACCCTGTTTAACCAATAATGCAGGACCATGGAAATCTTCAGTTACCGGCATCACTTTACGAAGTAGCTTTTCAGGCAGTGTATTCACACTCTCCTCTTCGCCCTTGTCCAATGCCAGCTTAATACCTGTACCAATCAAGAACGCAGCGAACACGTAAAGTACCCAGTGGTATTCCGCCAATAGCTGTGCGCCTAGTGCGATCATAATTGCACGAAGCACCAATGCACCAATTACCCCCCAAAGAAGCGCACGAGGTCTTAGATGCTCAGGAACTTGGTATTGAGCAAAGATCATCGCAAAAACAAACAAGTTGTCTACGCTAAGTGATTTTTCTAACAAGTAACCCGTAATGAATGACACGGTTGCTTTTTGCGCTGTGTAGTCACTGTTCGGCGCATAAATGTCCCAAAACAAGTAAATAGAGCCAGCAAACAAAAACGCAAGTACAAACCAGAAGACACTCCAGATTGCCGCTTTCTTGATAGTAACGTTACCGCCACGAGTCTGATAGATATCAATAGAGACGAGAATAACCGTCAGCAGGAAAAAGCCCGCATAAGTCGTCATGATTGGCGATGAAAAAAAGGATTCACTATTTGTAGATAATAGAGATTGAGTTGAGTTCATTATTCCTCCGGGCGGAAGAACTGTACAAAGACCTTCCGCAAACAAAGCATATCAAGCTCCATTACGGATCTTGACTGTGATTGCGTTGGTCTCGTTGAAGTGAAATATGGGATTTCACCTTTACATACCGGATAGACTCTTGGCCTAACGAGATGACGATATGTAAACTTGCGCTAACTACTCCCCAAACGCGTGGATAATAATCCTCTGATTGTGTTTCGTCTATATAAATTTGCACGGAAAAAGCAAAAAAGGAGCAATCTGCTCCTTTTTTATTTCTTTCACTTACGCTTGGTATAGCGTGTATTGATAATAAGAATACTGCGACTGTTCAAAAGCTAGTCTTATCCAGTGCGCAGAACCATTACAAACCTGTAGTGGGCACCAAATACACTAACGCTGACCAAACTGATACCCAACCGACAACCGCTACCGCATCTAACCAATCTTTCTTATCCATGCATATCTCCACAAGAAGGCGACCTGCAGAGATGAAGCATAAACAATGCCAATTTTATAAATGACCCAAAGTAATAACACTAAGTATCAGCGTCATCTGTGGTTATCTAAAACACTCCATGCAATTCAACGGTTCATTGTGTTGAAGCGACTCTGGGTGGTCTTGCAGAAACTCAATGAAGCAGTCTGCCATAGAGTCAGTGGTGACCGTGCCATCACCTATCATGTCCAACACAGCGTTATAACCCTCTTTCCCTTTCATTGTGTAGGCAGACGACGCACCACGGTAAATACGGTTGCGAGAAACAGCCTGCCAACCTGAATCATCAGAGTGGATTTCTAGATGGTGAATCCTGTGCCCTAAAGGCGCTTCTTTGTGGTAACAAAACCTCAGGTTATGCGTATAAGGGAAGCTGCCTGAACCTGTACCCACAACGCCATTATCCAGCGCGTTATTGATTGCACCTTCAAGCATGCCAGCGATCGTTTCACCTTTTACTTCATACACACCAATGGGTACGGCAAACGGTAGTAGTTTTCCGGCAATATCGGCAACAGAAACATCGCCGCTATTGAGTGAATTTCTAACACCACCTGCGTTGTGAATGGCAAAATCAACCTGATGCCCTTTCTTGTTCATTAGATGGTGAAATGATTGAGCAACCAAAGGCGCGAGTTGACTCGGGCCTTTATCATCTGGAATACGTACATGGCGAAGTTTAGTGTCAGCATGAGCAATCACTTGTTGCTGAAGCTTTCGAACTCGCGGCTGGTATTTATCCGTCAGAATGCTCTGCAGCTCAGGATCTTTCTTACACACTGCAATATTAGGGTGATTGTTTAAAAACTCACACGCCATATCGTGGGCATCGTCTTGCCCTACTTCACTCAGTTTCGCATCTATAAAGAGTCGACGGCCTAATAACAGTTCGTTCTTACCATTGAAGTGCGTCACTTTACCTTGAGAATCGAACTCGACTTCGCAGTGTCCTAAGCTCATGGCGTGGAAACCCGCTTGCACAACATAGGTATCGCCAATTTTCACACCGTATTCATCATCTTTAACTAAGCCGATATCAGAGAAATCACCTTGTAAGCGATGACTATGACCACCAACGATGACACCAATACCTGTTACGTTGGCTGCTAACTCTAAATCAGCTTCGTAACCAAGATGGCTAAGTAACACAATCTTGTTGATGCCTGCTTGATGAATTTGCTCTATGGTCGCTTTTGCTGTTTCCAAAGCATTTTCAAACGGTGTATCGATATCTGGGTTAGCGATGCCTGCCATCTTGTCGATGCTTAAGCCGAATATTGCGACCTTCTCGCCGTCAAATTCTTTCGTTATAAAAGAAGCACTTCGTGTTTCAAGCAGATAAGGCTTAACAATGTCGTTGTCCGCTAGCGTATGAGTTTTTTTGATATCCTCATTCGATAGATTCCAGTTACCGGCCAACAGTGGGAATTTGATTCTTTTCGCGAAAATCGCAACGGGCTCATTACCCATGTCTAACTCGTGATTACCGAGCGTCATGGCATCTATATTAAGGGCGTTCAACAAATCGGCGTTGGCTTTTCCCTTGAATAAAGAAAAGTACAACGTGCCCTGGAAGCAGTCTCCAGCGTGCAGGAACAAGGTTCCAACCTTCTGACGCTGGGCATCTTGTTCTATTTGTTTGAAACGTGTTGAAATTCGAGCAAAGCCACCAGCACTGACATAAGGTTCAATGATGTGGTTGTTCATTTTAAGTGATAGCTGTAACGAGGTTGGTTCAAAGTATGAGTGGGTGTCGTTGATGTGTGCCAACACTATTTTTGTCGGCTTATTCTTTTTAGTCATATTTTCTTCTCTCTTTGTCCCTTCATACTAGGTCGAGAATCATGACAGAATCGTGAATTTTATGAAACTGCACTGCAAAAAAATACTCGAGATAGATCAAAAATCTCATTTTGCACCGTATTAATAAACAACGGGTTTTGTGACAGGTGAGCATACCGGATTTGGATTTTTCGATTATGATTAAAGATATCTGTTAGCTTTCAAATAATTAGCAGAGCCTTCCGTTAGGAGTAAGCCTATGCAACTAGAAAGAATCGAGATTTCTGGCTTTCGAGGTATCAAGCGCATGTCACTCGCGTTTGACGAGCTAACCACGCTTATTGGTGAAAATACTTGGGGTAAGTCTTCATTATTGGATGCCCTTTCCGTCGTTCTGCCCTCAGACGGTGTGCCATATCACTTTGAAATGACCGATTTTCATGTCGATTACTCAGTTTCACATCCACAATCTCAACACCTTCAAATTGTTCTCGCATTAAAAGCTAACGATAAGAGCGAGCTTAACGCAGGTCGTTATCGCAAACTCAAACCTATTTGGGTTCAAGATGAGTTTGGCGTATTCCGCATCTACTATCGAATCAGCGCGACGTTAGAGCAGTATGAGACAACCACACATTATGCATTTCTTGGTTTGGACGGTAATCCGCTCAAGCTTCATCATTCAGAAAAGCTCGCTCAAGAATTAATGACCTTACATCCCGTCATCCGTTTGCGTGATGCAAGGCACTTTGATCGTCCTTTCAACGGCAAGTCCCTTAACCACAATGCTCACCTGCCTAGTAATGGGCACGCTAATCATGCAAATTCAAACGGGAATCATCACACGAGCAATGGCACAAACGGAAACGGCGCCAATAACAGTAATGGTCGCCAAGCAAGAATAGAAAAACGAATCGACAATACCTGCCGTCGTCTAATGGCGATTCCCGGTCATGTTAATAAAGGTGAAATGCGTAGTAGCCTAGAGTCGATGCAAAGTTTGATTGAGCACTATTTTTCTTTCAAAAGTACTTCTCGTCGTAACCCTAGAAAACAGCGAGACGGATTGCTTTATTCTGCGGGTGCCAATGATCAGAGTATTCATCAACTTGTCGAAGAGACCAAAAACAAACAAACCCGCTTATTATTCATGGGGTTACTTAACGCTTATCTACAAGCTAAAGGGCCAAACGACTTAAGGCGATGTGCGCGTCCTCTTTTGATCCTTGAAGATCCAGAAGGCCGATTACACCCAACACACTTGGCAAGGGCTTGGAGCTTGATGCAGAAGTTGCCCATGCAGAAAATCCTCACCACCAACAGTGGCGACCTACTCGCAGCAGTTCCACTTCAATCGATTCGTCGCTTGGTTCGTCAGTCAGATAAAACCATCGCCAATCAACTCAACATGAACCACTTCAGTAAGGATGAACTTCGTCGAATTGGTTTTCATATCCGCTTCCACCGCTCTGGGGCGCTGTTTGCTCGCTGTTGGCTATTAGTAGAAGGTGAAACCGAGGTTTGGTTGTTCAATGAACTTGCCAACCAATGTGGCTATAACCTAGCAGCGGAAGGTGTGCAGATTATTGAGTTCGCCCAATCAGGACTTAAGGCGCTGATTAAGGTCGCGCAAGAGTTTGGCATTGATTGGCATGTAGTGACTGACGGCGATGCCGCGGGTAAAAAGTATGCAGCGACAGTGTTATCGAAACTCGGTAATGATCAGGAAAGACATCGACTCACGGAACTGCCTGATAAAGATATCGAGCATTACCTTTATATGAATGGGTTTGAGAGCTTTTTCCGTGACATGGTTAAGATTCCATACGATCACCCTATCCCTCCGAAGAAAGTGGTTGCCAAGGTATTGAAGAAACATGCAAAACCCGACCTTGCACTCGCCATTGTTTCTCATTGCGAGAATCAAGGACAAGAATGCATACCGCTTTTATTAAGATGGACATTAAAACGCGTGATCACCATGGCGAACGGAAATACCTAAGCATAATTTGTCTTACAGATACTATCAGTTGCTCTACTGATGAAATATTTAGCTAGTCGCCTCAACCAAAAAAGGCACACCAAACGGTGTGCCTGTATAAATCGATATACAAATTAATTGGGGGTTATCTTGCAAGAGTTCACAGTGACTAACTAAGGTTAGGTTAACGAATTAAGCCTTTGCCTGTTTAGCGTGTTGTTCAACAACTTCCGAAGATTGAGTCGATTTCTCGTGAAGCCATAGCCCCGTTGCTTTCATCAAGTATCCAAATACACCACCAAGCAGTAAAGATGGTACTACAAGTTGCCAATCGCCACCTGCAGCAAACGTCGCACAGCAACCAATGAAGGTTCCTGGGATATAACCAAGCCACGCTTGTTTCGCTTGAATACACATAAAGAAAGCCACAATAGCAGTAATCATGTAGCCTAATATCTCTAACCCTGCAAAGGTTGAGCTTTCGATAATCACCATTGCCCAGAATACGCCAGTCATGTTGGTCAATAAGCTACCTGCTAGTCCTTTAACGCCGCCAGTTGGCGAAGCAAAGTAACTGGTGCAACCTAAGAAACCTGCCCATGACAATAAGCCGAAAGAGATAGCAATCCATCCCCATAGACCTGACAAAATACCTGTTGTTAATGAAATCGCGACTAATGTACTCATACTATTTCTAAAGCCTAATTACGTAATTGTCCGCAACCGGATTTAGCCTCACTTAAAATCAAGTAAGCATACTATGGGAAGATAGCCCTTATTTAGCCGATCATGATCACATTAATAATGTATGCAGTTACACATTTATCACCAGATAGAGACCGAAATCGCTTATTCAACAGATTTAGTTATTAGCCTTTTATCAAATCTACCTTACAGAACCGATGGCTTGCCTTTCATCATGCGCTTACCTTCACGCTTGATACATTCAGCAAGTGGGTTCTCTGCCATGTCAGCGCGCCAAATAAAGGACAAGGTTCTTTCCATTTCAAGCTCAGGAACATTCAACGTCACCAGTTGGCCTGACTCAACAAACTGTTCGACATCTAGATAAGGTAAACACGTTAAATATGGGCCGTTTGCAACCAAACTTCTTAAAACAGGAACGTGTTCATACTCTCGCCAAACATCGAGATCGCCAATTAAATGGTGAATAGAGCTATCAAAAACTTTGCGAGTACCCGAACCATGTTCGCGTAATACCCACTTTGCTTGTTCTAATTGTGCCAAGCTGACTCGTTCACGCTTCGCAAACGGGTGATGAGCCGATGCAACCACCGTTAAATGGTCAGTACACCACACTTCTTGGTGTACTCGGTTGTCATCACAACGACCTTCGATAACGCCCAAGTCATATTGATAATCTAATACACCATCAATGACTGCGTCGGTACTTTGCACGCCAAGCGAGATTCGCATCTCAGGAAAGTCGTTATCAATAATACTGATGAGATCCGGAACGAGGTGTTCCGCTGGAGTTTGGCTAGCACCTAATTTGAGTTCACCACTCAACAAATGCTGCTCGTAAAAACCCATCTCAATTTGCTGCGCATCTTGCAGTAAACGCTTCGCTTTTGGCCTTAACCACATGCCCCAATGAGTCAGGGCCATTTGCTTGCCCTGCCTTTCAAACAAAGGCCTGCCGAGCATTTTTTCCAACTGTGCAAGAGACATACTTGTCGCCGACTGAGTCAACGCCAATTTGTCTGCTGCCTGACTAACGCTCCCGGAGTCTGCTACTGCATCAAATACCGCGAGTTGCTTTAATGAATAACGCAAAATTCATCCTTAATGCTTTTAATTATTTGTGTCCTGATGCTCGTTTTTTATAAAGCCGATGAGCAATCAATTTCATTCTACGCGTAACCAAATCTATATCAATAAATTTGATGTGGTTTCTAAAAATTATCAATTTTACCTCTACCCCTCAACGCCCTAATCTGAAATGGCAGGACACAACGAGCCCTGCAAAACATTACTGATTAACCAAGTCATTAACACTAGGAATTACACATGACGGATTGTTCAAGGGGGGGATATGGCAACCAGCACTTCTGAAAATCATCAACTGTTCTCACCAACAGAAATGATGGCGGAAGCAGAAAAGTTTGCATTAAGCAAAGCAAATAAAACCAGCAGCATGACATTGAGTTTGGCAATCATGGCTGGCGCATTCATCGGGCTTGCTTTTCTATTCTACATCACGGTAACCACGGGCAGCGCTGATGCTGGATGGGGGTTAAGTCGCTTAGCTGGCGGTCTTGCCTTCAGTATGGGTTTAATCTTGATTGTGATTTGCGGTGGTGAGCTATTTACCAGCTCAGTGTTATCAAGCATCTCATGGGCTAACAAGCAAATCACCTTCACGAAGATGCTGTCTATCTGGGGCAAGGTGTATGTCGGCAACTTTATCGGTGCCATGTTCCTATTGGCTTTGGTAAGCGCAGCAGGCTTATATCAACTGGATGGCGGGCAATGGGGCTTAAACGCTCTAAACATTGCTCAACACAAGCTACACCACAGCCCTGTTCAAGCGTTTGCTTTGGGTGTGCTTTGTAACTTGTTGGTGTGTTTAGCGATTTGGTTAACGTTCAGCTCTGCTAACGCAATGACCAAAGCAATGATGACCGTGTTACCCGTTGCAATGTTCGTAAGCTCAGGCTTTGAACACTGTGTGGCGAATATGTTCATGGTTCCGCTAGGCATCACGATTCAAACATTCGCCCCGGAAAGCTTCTGGATGCAAATCGGTGCAACACCAGCGCAGTACGCAGACTTAAACGTCATGCAATTTGTCACAGCAAACTTAATACCAGTGACAATCGGCAACATCGTAGGTGGTTCAGTATTGGTCGGCTTAGCCAACTGGAGTATCTACCGTCGCCCACAACTTAAAGCAGCAAAAATTACCGCTATTACACAAACAACAGAAATTACGTCAGTTAAGGAAATTACTATGAACACAGCAACTACTATCAAGCAAATCATGAACACTCAACCAAATACACTGAGCGTAGAAATGCCAACATCAGTCGCGATTGATACACTTTTAGACGCGCAACTTGTTAGCGCTCCTGTTTGCGATGTTGAAGGCCGTCTAGTGGGTATCTTCTCTGTTCATGACGTAATGGTTGACCTTTGGTGCCAAGATTACATCCCAACTAAAGGCCAGAAAGTCGTAGACCTAATGAGCCGTGACGTTGTGGCAATTGATGCAAACGACAAACTAGTAGATGTTGCTGAGTTCCTATGCATCGACAAAGAGCAATTGTACCCGACGACAAGCATGGGCTTCGCTACTCGCCTGACATCTCTTTCTCTAGAAGAGCGTGCAAAAGCGATGAAAGTAAGCCAACCACATATGCTTCCAGTGTTAGAAAATGGCGTAATGGTGGGTGTATTGACTCGCATTGAAGCGATGCAAGCACTGCGTCCAATCTACGGTGACCGACTAAACGTGGTTCCTAAAGCTGAACTAGAAACAGCTTAACTAATCTTAAGTTGAACTATTAGGGATTAGTAGTTCAATTAGATAACTCAGTCATGGCAACGTTGACTGGCTAGAGGTAAATGGTGGCTTTTAACGTACTAAACGGTTTGACACAAAACAGACCTAAACACGTTGCCATTTCTCTCAATAAAAAAGGCGCAAAGTGAAAACTTTGCGCCTTTCTCTATTTCTAACTGTTGACCTATTTAGTATCGATGATGTCTCTAAAAAATGTTGATACCTGTCAGAGAGCTAGAAAGCTAGAAAGCTAGAAAGCTAGAAAGCTAGATTACTTCTTTACGCCTTCAACGTGTAGATCCATATCTACATAGCTTGAAGCGCCCATTACTGGAATGTTGAAGTCAGCAAGCTCTAGACGAGTTGTACCAACGAAACCTGCACGCTCACCGCCCCATGGGTCTTGACCAGCACCGATGAATTCAGCTTCGATAACGATAGGCTTAGTTACACCGTGAAGTTTCAGATCACCCATAACTTCAAGTTTGCCGTCACCTTTATCAACCACTTTTGTGCTGTTGAATGTCGCATCAGAGAACTTACCAGCATCGATGAAATCACCGCTACGGATATGCTTATCGCGCTCTGCGTGGTTTGAATCAAGGCTTGTAGTATCAACCGTTACGTTTACTGTAGACGCTTCAACGTTGCTTTCATCAAATGAGAAGTCACCTGAGAATGTGTTAAAACGACCTTGGATAAAGCTGTAACCTAGGTGGCTAACTTTAAAGTTAACCGAAGCATGCGCACCTTTTGTATCAATCACGTAATCAGCGGCGTTCGCAGCGAAAGGCATTGCCATTGCAAATGCTAATCCTGTAGCGATAATTGACTTTTTCATTTTGAAGCTCCTATCATTTTTCGTAGCGTATCGTCTTTGTCGATAACGTGGTGTTTTATCGCCGCTAAGGCGTGCACTGATGCCATGATGATCAGTACCCATGCAGCATAGTAGTGAATCGTTCCTGCGAGATCAGATTGGTTTGCAACAAGTTCACCCATACTTGGTACAGTAAACCAATTGAATACGTCGATCCCGCGACCATCTGATGTTGAAATCAAATAACCTGAAATAAATAAAACCGCTAAGTTAATGTACATAAAGCCGTGAGCGATCTTCGCTGCTGCAACTTCATAGCTTTTACCTTCCACTTTAGGTGACGCGGTAACTAACTTCCAAACCAAGCGGATAACGGTAACAGCAGCCAAAAGAATGCCTACCGAGCGGTGGTAGTCTGGTGCTGTTTTGTACCACTCGCTGTAGTATGAAAGATCAACCATCCACAGGCCTACACCAAACAAACCAAATATCGCGAGTGCTGAAATCCAATGCATCGCTCTAGCTAAAGGGTTGTAATTTCTAACGTTGTTGTCCATGCATCTCTTCCGAATGTTAACGAGTCGTGTAGTTTTGAAAATCGTACCCTACACTAAGTTTGTGTAACATATTATTTACCAAGCTTTACATTAGTTACATCATTTCAAATTAAACGAGTTATTCGAAATTTTTGAACAAGTTGCTTTATTGATAAATTTCTTTGTCTAACAAGCGCTTGTTGGGTTTAAATCTCAACGATTTGTTCGATCTCGTAGAGTTCATCTGAGATGTCTAACATCTTACGTTCCATCACTTTTTGAGCGTCTTCTATCCCCTTGTTGTAATACACTGCGCCAAATTTTTTGCTGATGAAATCGACCAAGAACTCCGTGTCGAACTGACCAAGCTCCACATCGAGTTCATCTTGCAGGTACTTTTGGAGCGTATGAGTAAGCTCAGACTTTTGTTTCGAATCTAATTGAATGGTCATGAATGTTTCCAAATAAAGAGTAGGTAGATCAATCGTGATTCGCTAACTAAACTATAATTTCGTTAGCTCACTGTAACTTTGCTAATCAATCGAAGTTTTCTAACTAGCTATAATTCCTCATAATTTAGTTTACAGACCAGTAGAGTGCCAGTGCTATCCATAAAATCGCTCAGTTATGGCTAATTTTGATAGAGGGATCAAGAACTCGCACTTTGACGATAGGTAATGGCACCGCAATTACCGTACTATTGCCCATCAATAAGATAGTAACCGTGTATAAGGGACTTCATTGTTATTAGATCTAGTGATTAAAAGCGTTAATCAGTTTCAAGACGATTGCCTAAAGCTCTGTGAACGCCACTACCCTACGGTGCACAATCAAGGGATCAGTGAGCACCATATAGGAAAGGCATTTGCTCGCCGAATGGAGCACACCTTCGTTAGCTTTAATCATGCAAGCAACATCAGCCCACTTGAAATGCTCTCTTCTGGCGAAACGCCTCGACACTTCCGAATATCTTCCGAAATCGGTACCGTTTGGATGATCAGTCATCATATGGTGAGCGCTGGGAAAACCTGTCGTAAAAAGTTGATGTTGGACATCCATAATTGGCAACAAGAGTATGGATTTTCCATCCAACCCAATGACGTTTTGATCATTGTCTCCGACCATTGGATTAGCCGAAGTAAAAACAGTGGCGAATTATTGCATTGGTGGATGGGTGAACTCCCAGACGAGATCACGGAATATAGTCAACAAGGTATCACGCTAAGAGAGAGTGATTCTCAATTCGCTACTGACTTAAATAATAATTTTAAAATCAGCCCTTGCTTCATTAAATTTGGACACCCTTTAAAGCGGTCAGGAAATCAACAACTGGTTCGTAAATACCTGCAACTTTACGCAGTACTTCAATGGCAGTAAGAATACGGGTCAACTTTTTTAATCAGTCTTGAAAGTAAATAGTTAGACCTTCATCCCAATATTTTATAAAACCCAACTCAAGCCCTACCCAATAATCAATCAAAGTTTATCTTTGATAAAATAATAACTTATCAGCTCATCGTTCATATTTTGAGAAGTAGATATCATTTATATGCAAACAGAGTTGTTTGTTAATAATGTAACTTTGACATTCCCCCATAACCTGAGGCTTTATCCTTACTTTTACCTGGTGTATTAGCGCTGAAAGCTTATATTGATTGGTGTTGATATGAGATAGATTACTCAGAGATTAAATTCACAATAGTCATTATTAATGGTGATTGATAAGTAATTTTAATGACTAATATCAATTATCATGCTGTTTTTTCGTTAATTATATTTATTTAAATATTGGCTCTACAAATGAGTTTTTATTAATTGACAATTTACTTACACCTGTCAATATTGTGACAGCCGCGACATGTACGTCCGCCATTGAATAAGCCCTCTTTACTAGCGACTATGATTTTATCAGACAGAAGTGAATTTATTAGCTGTATATCCGTAGATGCTGATATGCAGTTTATTGCGAAATACCAAGACCTGACGCTTAGAAGCGTCTATCAACCTATATTCGACTCTTCTATGACTCAAATAGGTGTTGAGGCTTTGGTGCGCATTTCAAATAACAAAGGTGATATTGTTCGTCCTGATCACTTCTTCCATTCCGACGAAACCTCAAGCACAGACAAAATCAATGTCGAGAGGCTGAGTCGAGCGATTCATATCCGTAACTTCGCACAATCGACAATCCGTCATTTACACCTATTTTTGAACGTTCTTCCAAACGTTGGTGAGTTGTTTGCTGCAGAAAAGGTCAGCGACAGCTTGTTAGCTAAACGCCTTCACGAGCTTAACCTTTCATGCGAACAGATAGTGATGGAGTTGGTAGAGTTGAATGCAGAAAGTGAAGAGCGTTTGAAAGATGCCGCCCTTTCGCTTGCCGATAATGGCTTTCAAATAGCGGTCGATGATTTTGGTACACAAGCATCAACCGAACAGCGCGTTCGTCATATTAACCCTCATATCATCAAGATAGATCGCTCGGTTATGTTGGACTTTGAACAAGGCGACACTCGAGAAATGGAGTTAGTACTTGATCTTGCAAACCAGATTGGCGCAAAGACAGTGATTGAAGGTATAGAAACCCAACAACAACTCGAAACGATGCAGGGTTTAGGCTTCAATATGTATCAAGGCTACCACTTAGCCATGCCAAAGCCGATTGAATTAGACATACGGCTAGCAATTTAGAACTGCCCTCTATTCTCTATTCTACAGGAAGCCGCTTTACCATTGGTTAGCGGCTTTTTAATACCTACCTATTTCTTAACGCAACGCTCGCTGACGCTATAGTCTCTTAGCACGATCTTGTATCGCCAAGTCACACCCATAAAAAAGCCCAGTCGAATTTGACTGGGCTGGCTTAAAAGAATCTGTTTTATATCAATCCCTAATAACCCGCAGTGGACGGTTTGATTCTATATAAAATAGCGAACATCACTGGTACTACTATTAGCGTTAGTACGGTAGCAAAGCCTAAGCCTGCCATGATGGTAATCGCCATCGAGCCGAAAAATGCATCGAATACCAAGGGAATCATGCCCAAGATAGTCGTTAGTGCTGCCATAGATACCGGTCGCACACGACTGATCGCGCTGTCTACAACCGCTAGGTATGGGTCTTTACCTGTTGAGAGTTCGGTGTTGATCTGGTCAAGCAGGACGATTCCGTTTTTCAAAATCATGCCGCTTAAGCTCAGTAGGCCAAGGAACGCCGTGAAGCTAAATGGCATATTGGTACCTAACAGACCAATCGAAACACCAATGATAGAAAGTGGTACCGTAAACCAAATCACAAGTGGCTTACGAAGCGAGTTAAACAAAAGCATGGTGATGATAAACATCAACAAGTAACCCATTGGCAGTGAACCAAATAGAGATTCTTGTGCATCTTTAGAACTCTCGTACTCACCGCCCCAACTAATGTTGTAACCTGCTGGTAAATCGAGTGCTTCAACCTTTGGTTTTACGCGAGAAAACAAGCTAGCTGGTGTTTCATCACCCAATACATCGTGATCTGCTAGAACCGTTAACGTACGCTTTCTGTCACGACGTTGAATCAACGGCTCAGACCATTGAAGTTCAACTCCATCGATCACTTGTTCTACAGGAATGTAGGTTTGCAGTGATGGGCTCCAGATCTTCACATTGTTTAGTGATTCAAAATCAAAACGCTCTTCTTCAGGCAGGCGTGCCACGATAGGTAACATATGCGTACCATCACGCAGTAAGCCGATGTTGTAGCCACCAAACGCCATCTGTAACGTCTCGGACAGATCTGTCTTTGAAATACCAAGACGACGAGCCTTTGATTCGTTAAACAGTGGCACGAGCTCTTTGGTACGTTCACGCCAGTCGTGACGAACATTTCGAGAGCCTGGGTCCGCTAACAAGATATCTTCTACTTCAACCGCAATACTGCGCAAGATTTGTGGGTCGGCACCACTAATACGAGCCTCGATTTTTGAAGCTGGTGACGGGCCAAACTCAATCAGTTTAAATTGGAACGTCGGTTGTTCAAATTTATTGGCCAAGTCCTTGTCTAGCCCTTCTAGGACTTTAAACATGGTGTCACGGTCAGTCGTTCTAACTTGTAGCTGACTGTAGGCTTCGTAACTTTTCTCTGGTTGATATGTCAGCGCAAAACGTTGCATACCCTGCCCAACCGTTGTTGTCACAAACTCCACGTCATCTTGCTGGCGAATGTAGCTTTCGACTTTTTCTGTCTGCTTGATCGTTTCACGAACATCAGTGCCTTCCGGCATCCACATGTCGACATAGAACATTGGCGTATTTGATGGCGGGAAGAACTGCTGCTTCACCATACCAAAACCGACGACAGAAACTGCTAATAGCGCGACCATACTTACTACAGTAAGCCATCTAAATCGAAGCGCTACTTTCAGGCACGCACCAAATACAACGAACAAGATGCCTTTGTAAGGGTCTACGTTTTCATCAACCTTGTCTTCTTCTTTAAGCAGCATCTCAGCAAGGAATGGCGTTAGTGTTAGTGCTGTTACCCAACTCAAAAACAGTGAGAAACACAGTACCCAGAACAGCGAACCCATGAACTCGCCTGTCGCATCTTTCGACAAGCCGATAGGCGCAAAGGCTGTGATAGCAATAATGGTTGCACCCAATAGTGGCCATTGCGTTTGTGTCACGATGTCTTTTGCTGCTTGAAGCTTAGTCTTTCCTTTCTTCAAGCCAACCAGAATACCTTCAACGACAACAATCGCGTTGTCCACCAGCATACCGAGTGCGATGATCAAGGCACCTAGCGAGATACGGTGCAGTTCGACATCGTTGTAGTCCATCAAGATGAACGTACCGAACACCGTCAGTAGCAATACTAAACCAATGATCAAACCACTGCGTAAGCCCATCGCGAACAGAAGTACGATGATAACAATTGCGACCGCTTCCACTAGGCTGATCAAGAAATCAGCAACAGACTTGTCCACTTCTTGTGCTTGGTTGTAGAAGTAATTCAACTCAACACCGGCTGGCTTAATGCTTTCTAAGCGATCAAGTTCTGCATCAAGCGCATTACCAATTTCCACCACGTTTACGCCCGATGAGAACGCAATACCTAGGTTGATGGCTGGTTTGCCGTTGTAAGTTAATACATTACCTGGTTTTTCTTGGATTCCGCGGGTGACCTCAGCGACATCTTTCAAGCGAATTAGGTTACCCGTATCGCGACCATGAATGATTAAGTTTTCTAGCTCTTCAACTGTACTTAGCGTGCCGTTCGGTTTGATCGTTAGGCTTTGACCATTGAGCATTACCTCACCAGCCGATACCACACTGTTTTGCTGTGCGAGCAATGATGTCACTGTCGACATGTCTAGGTTTAACGCCGCTAAACGCTCAAGTGACATCTCAACGAACAATTGCTCTTGTTGGTCGCCTGCGATACTAACCTTGCCTACGCCTTCAACCAGTTCGATTTCACGTGTGAGATAATCAGCATACTGTTTGAGTTCGACGTAATCGTATCCATCACCCGTCAACATGATCATCACGCCAAACACATCACCAAAATCATCGATGATCTGAACAGAGTTAACACCACTCGGTAGCGTTGGCTGTAGGTCATTGATCTTACGACGCATTTCATCCCAGATTTGAGGTAGCTCATCCGGACCATAGTCCATCTTCATGCTCACCATAATTTGAGACATGCCATTCGACGAGGTTGAGGTAATCTTGTCGATATAAGGCAGCTGTCGTATCTCTTTTTCAAGTGGATACGTCAACTCCTCTTCAACTTCCATTGACGTTGCGCCAGGGTAAGTTGAAATAATCATTGCATCTTTAATGGTAAAAGCTGGGTCTTCTAAACGCGATAGGTTGCCAAAAGACGACACACCGCCAATGGCTAAAATGACTAGAAACAGCCAGCTGATTACTTTGTTTTTAATTGAATATTCTGCGATGTTCATTCTGCTTTTCCTGACAATTGGATTCCGTCACGGAGTTTTCTTAGATTCGAGTTTACGAGTCGATCACCTTGCTCAACGCCATGAGCGATTAATGCGCCTTGGCCACTGATCTTGTCGACTTCTACTTCGCTTTTGAATGCTTGTCCGTCTTCCATTTTCCACACATAGAACTGATTCGCTTGAGAGCCAGCTTCTAGCGTTGTCATTGGTAATTGGTAGCCTTGAACATCGCTCAGGCCCGCTTTCGCCATATCTACATTGACCGTAACGCTTGTGCCCGGCAGAATTTCACTTTCAGGCTGCTGCATCTGCATCCAAAATTCGTAAGTACGGGATTGTGGGTGCAGTTCACTGGTGTGTTCTAGATACGTCAGTGGATATTGGCCTGTGTGACCGCCAAAGGTCGCCTCAGGACGATAGCTATTTGAACGCATGTCTGGGCTAATTGACGCCAAGATCGAATCTGATACTTGAATTCGCACATACACTTTGTCGTTCTGGTACACACTCAGTAGTGTTTCTCCAGGCGTCGTGTTTTCGAATCGTTGCTTATCGACAGTTGAAACTGTTCCTGAGAACGGCGCTAAAAGCTCTGTGTAACTTAGCTTGCGTTTCGCCGCCGCCAAATTCGCCGATGCGAGCTTGTAGTTAGCCGTCAGTTGGTCGTGTTCTGATTGCGATAACATTTCGCTGCCAAACATCTCAGTACCACGGGCCAACTGTTTGCTCGCCAGTTTGAATTGAGATTGAGCGTCAGTCAGATCTTGGACGTACGTTGCGTTATCTAAGGTGGCTAATAACTGCCCTTTTTCGACATTGTCGCCCGCTTCTACTAATACTTGTTGAATCTCGCCTGCTAGCTTAAATGCCAAGGGAGTCAATTCAGCTGGCATTACCTGTCCATTAAAGCTTCTGAACTGATTAGTCAGCGGTGCGCCAACTTCAAAGGTAGAAACCAACAAAGGCGGTTGTTCACGGTGTACAGCTTCATTATTACAGGCTTGAAGTAACAGAGCCGACGCGACAACAACTGATAATTTTGAAAAGTTCATTAAATACCGCCCTCACGAAGCCAAGCTTTTACTTGTTGTCCGTCTGATAACACATCCACACCCGCTTCAACGATAAGGTCGCCAGACGACAATCCATCGATAACCTTGCCTTGCTCATCAAGAAGGACTTGTACTTTAGAAATCAATTGAGAGTCAGGGTTATAGCGCCATAATTCACCATGGCCTGCTTCTTTGTTTAACCAAGCTGAATCCACAATACCAATGCCGTAGTCAGATTTACTTTTCTGAACTTCAACTTGCGCTGTCATGCCAGAAAGTAGATTGATGCCTTCTTGCTTTTCGATAGACACAACCGCTTGGTAGCTGTTGGTGTCTTCATCTGGTTGCGTTGAGATTTCTTTAAAGCGAGTCGGGATACGAATACCGCGGTGGCTGTCCATCACAACCCACATGTTTGAGCTCGTTAGGTCTTGAATAGAACGGTCTTCAAGCTTTGATACTGGAATTGAAAACGTCACATCCATTTCACTGTGATTCAAGATATTCAGTACAGGCTGCTTTTCTGCGATCAATTGATATTGCTTTCCAAACACCATCGATACCACGCCATCGAATGGAGCAACTAAGGTGGTGTAGCCAAGGTTTGTTTTTGCTTGGTCCAACTCAACTTCAGCGGCAGTAAAGGTGTTCACGGCTTGGTCGTAGTAATCGGTACTGACCAGTTTTTTCGCATACAACTCAGAAGCTTGTTTGTATTGGCTGTTCGCCAGATCAAATTTAGCTTGGGCTGCGTCAACGGCAATACGGTAATCCGTCGCGTCTAATACGGCTAACACCTGACCTTTCTTCACTTCTTGTCCCATACGAACATCGAAGGTTTCTATATCACCACCTACTTGGAAAGAAAGTGCTGCACGGTCAGTTGCATCAACCTTTGCAATGAAGCTATCGAGATCAATATCAGTCTGTTGCGGGATTTCGAACAGCTTGACTGGCTTGATTACCTGCTCATTTTCCTCTGACTGAACTTTGTCACATCCAGTTAGAGAGCCTGCGAGCAATAGTGCTGCAATAACAGCTCCCATGCGCTTGCTCGATATGGCATTGATAGACAAATTGGACTGCATGATGTCTCTCCATTTAATTATTATGATTTATTACACAGGTGGGCAGTATATTTAATATTAAATAATTCTCAAGCTTTACTTTCCACTTGTGCAGTATTTTTTATTTCAGTAAAAACAGTGTAGAATGTGGTAATCAGGTAATTATGTGAAATGAAGATGACCGAAAAGAAGCAAGGTAGAAGAAGTGCAAAAGACGCCGAAGAGACGCGTTTTTTGATCATGAGCGTTGCCGCAGACATGTTCTGTGACTTTGGCTACGATCGTGTATCACTGCGAAACATCAGTGAAAAGGCAGGCGTATCACATAGCCTTATCCGCCACCACTTTGGTAGCAAAGAAAAGATTTGGCATGCAATAAGTGATTGTTTACACGATTATTTTCAGTCTTACATCAGTAAGATTATGGAAGAGCTACCAAAAGATGTTGCGCCAAATATCGCTATCTACCTGTTTAGTATGCGTCTGTTCACCAACATGATTCACTCACGTAGGCCAATGCAGCTTATTTCTGACTCTGTTCGCCAAGAAGACAACCTTGTCGATTACTTCATCGACAATGTCGGCGATGTTGAAAAAGAGATTAACGGCCTTGCCGCTGAGTACAATGCAGCTAACCCAGACAAAATGATCAACATTTACGAAGTTAAATGGCAAATGATCATGTATGCAAACGGCGCTGTATGCCTCACTCCCTTCATGGAAAGCACTTGGAATGAAGGTGATATGGTCACCTCTCCTGAAGATGCCCTACTTAAGCATTGGCAGCTTTTCAACACGCAGATGGTTAGCAAGTTCAATATTGGTGAAGAGTGGGTTCTAAATCCAACCTCGATTGAAGAGCTGATTTATGAAGTGCCATGTGAATGGAAGTGTAACCAGGAACATAAAGCTTAATCGGCTTCATACCCATTAAGAGCTTATAAGATACAAAAACGCGCCGTTACAGAAGTCACTGTAACGGCGCGTTTTTATATGTATAGATCTTTAAACTGGAGCTTTGTCCAGCTTGTTAACGACGGGCTTTACCGCGATTTTGATGAATCTTAAGCTTTGCTTTCATCTTACGTTTTTCTGATGAACGGCTTTTGCTGCGACCACCACGATCGGGCGCTAGATCTTTTTCAAGGCTTGGTTCAAAGCCCTCTAGCCACTCTTGAGGCAAGCGCGTATCAAGTAATCGCTCAATGTCACCCAGTAGGTACGCTTCGTCCTGACTCATCAAAGAGATCGCTAAACCGCTGTTGCCTGCACGGCCAGTACGTCCGATGCGGTGAACGTAATCTTCTGCTTTGAATGGCATGTCATAATTCACAACTTGTTCTAGCTGCTGAATATCGATACCACGGGCTGCCACGTCGGTTGCGATCAACGCGCGAACTTTGCCTGACTTGAAATCGTCTAGGGCTTTTTGACGCGCACCTTGGCTCTTATCGCCATTGATTGATGCCGCTTTAATGCCGTCTAACTTAAGTTCTTTAACGAGAGCATCAGTGCCCTGCTTAGTCTTAGTGAACACCAACACTTGTTGCCAGTTTTTTGAGCCAATCAAATACGCTAATAATTCACTTTTACGCGACTTATCTACCGGGTAAACCATCTGTGTTACGGTTTCAGCGGTGCTGTTTTTTGGCGTAACTTGAATTTCACTCGGCTTCTGCATCATACGGTGTGCAATCGCTTTGATTTTGTTATCAAACGTTGCAGAGAAGAACAGGGTTTGACGCACTTCGTTCATGCGAGAAAGAATACGTTTGATGTCAGGCATGAAACCCATATCTAACATACGGTCAGCTTCATCCAGTACCAGTACTTCCGTTTGGCTCAACATGATGTTTCTAGTGAACATGTGATCAATAAGGCGACCAGGCGTCGCGACAAGAATATCTGCGCCACCGCGTAGGTTATCAGTTTGCACCTTCATGCTAACGCCGCCGTAAGCCACCACGACTTTAATGTCGGTGCCCTTTGCGTAGCTAGTTAAGTTATCGAAGACCTGTTGTGCCAATTCACGAGTTGGTACTAATACAAGCGCACGAACGAGCTTAGGATTCGGAATAACGTTGTCTTTTGTCTCGATTAATCTTTGAATAATCGGTAAACCAAACGCGGCCGTTTTACCTGTACCCGTTTGAGCACCAGCCAGTACATCTTTGCCTTCTAATACCAATGGAATCGCTTGTTCTTGAACACTGGTAGGAGCCGTAAAATTAAGCTCTGATAGCGTGGCAAGAAGATGCTCAGATAATCCTAGTTGGTTAAAAGATTTTGTAGATTCAGACATAGTATGATGCTCAAAGATTAAATAGGCGCGGATTGTAGCAAACCTGCATTACGCTGTTTACCTTTCCTTTTGATTTTTCTTCATTTGAAGCGCATTAAACTGCTTCGCTTCTTCTAAAACGTTGGGATAAAGCTTATTAAAGTGACACTGCAACGTATCGTAGTGACGTTCGAGGTCATCGTAACATGCCTCGAGCATACCGAGCTTGGGCCTTCTCATCGCCATTCGCTGCAATACCACCTCTATAGACGACATGTCTTGATAGCTCTCTAACCATCGATGCTCAGCCATTTTCTGATGAACCATAACGAAATTTTCTGGCCAGTGCGGCTCTTGATGTTCAAAGATCTGCTCATGGCTATCTAAACAAAAACGCTCTAATGTCTGCTGTGAAAACTGAGCCCAATGATTGGCTAAGCAGTGATCCCAAAATACATCGAGTGCGATAGGCGCAAAGCGTCGTGTTTGGTCTGAGAAAAGTGATTTTGCAGAACGAGATACATCATGACGATCAGTATAGCTATCAACAAATCGATGAAGCCTAATGCCGTCAGAAAGGGAGTCAGAATAGTGTTTATTAGGGTCGCCTTTAACAAAATCACCCAACAGGTTACCTGCTAAGTTGCTGTTACAGTGCTTGGCGATGTGGAGGTGTGCGAGAAAGTTCATTGAACCTCATTAAAGTATCGAGAACTAAGTAACATGGTAAACGTACTCGTTTATCTTCGCGAACTTTAATGAGGATAGTTTTGGTATGACGTGTGAGCGAATAAGGTTTGCTCAGTTTAGAATTGTTTGCTTTGAGAAGCTTTAGCTAAGAAAACTTTTAGCTTTAAACGTTTCAGTTGAAACTCAATTAAAGATCTTAAAAGCTTAGTTCGAAGACTTGAAAAGCTCTTCTGCTAACTGTTTCACTGTCTGTTCATAGTCAGACAAATCAATGCCAATTTCCATAGCATCTAACAACTCTAGACTTTCGTCATTATAAGATTGGTCACTCATTGTGCCCCCTCTATTCCTTGATGTGGACATGATGTCCTATTAACTAGTGCACCATCTTGGACTTATATTATGTCACTTTGATGAACGCACTCTACTCTACCCATTCCATATTCATAGCTTAAAGCTACTCGCGATCATTAACGCTTTTTTACGCTAAAGGGGTATACGCGAACGACATATGTACTGCCACCTTACACCAAGTACAACAAATTACTCTACAAATTTTGAAGCCGATCATGGTCAAACGTTTGCTTTGGTCATTTCAATGCTGTCACGCCCTCTTGGTGTAAATATAAATTTACAGTGGATATTTTTAATTACAACAGGCATTGCATTTGGAATTAAACTCAATCAGAATACTTCAAAATCGAGATATTCTTTGGGTTTATGCGCTTAAGCTAGAAGAATTACAATGAAAACACACCCTAACGTAAAGAATTATATACAATGAATAAATCAAAGGTTTTTGGTAGTACTTTGATCATTGCAGGCACAACCATTGGTGCTGGCATGCTCGCTCTTCCACTTGCTTCTGCAGGTATTGGCTTTTCAACTTCACTTTTCTTGATGCTGGGTTTATGGGCGTTAATGGCTTTTACTGCGCTATTGATGGTAGAGCTTCACCAATTCGCAGAATCTGACGCTACCCTACACACGTTAGCTCATACCATTTTAGGGACAAAAGGAAAGTGGATTGCGAGCTTCGCGGTGATGTTTCTTTTCTACGCTCTGTGTGCGGCATACATAGCTGGCGGCGGTGCGCAATTTAACCAACGAATTTCGGATATCGCGGGTATCGAACTCAATGCTCAAATCACCACGCTTCTATTTACCCTATTAGTTGCTGGCGTTGTGACGATTGGTACACACAGTGTTGATAAAGTTAACCGCGTTTTGTTTGGCTTGAAGCTTATCGCGATGGTTTTGGTACTCAGCTTCCTAGCGCCAAACATTACCTCTCAATACTTAATGAGCATGCCTTTACAGCAAGGCCTGATTGTGGCGGCGATTCCAGTTGTGTTTACCTCTTTTGGTTTCCACGGCAGCATCCCATCAATCGTTCGATACCTAGATGGTGACGTGCGTTCTTTACGTAAGGTAATGATTATTGGCTCTGCACTGCCTCTGGTTATCTACGTTTTCTGGCAAAGTGTTACTTTGGGCGTGATTAGCCAAGAGCAATTATTGTCTGATACAAGTTTGGGCGCCCTATTAGTCTCACTATCGCAAACGGTTCATCAATCCAACCTAAGCGTGATCGTCGGTGTGTTTGCGGACCTTGCATTGCTGACATCTTTTATTGGTGTGAGCTTGGGCTTATTTGAATTCATGGGCGACTCACTGAGCAAGAAACTAGGTAACGCAAAACGTGTTAAGACAGCTGCTATTACCTTCTTACCGCCACTGGGTTTTGCCTTATTTTACCCACAAGGCTTCATCATGGCTTTAGGCTACGCAGCCATTGCACTTTCAGTGCTCGCGATTTTGTTACCAACAGTGATGGTCTACAAGGTTCGTTACACTGATTTCTCTGTCAAACCTCAATCAGCGGAAGCCAGTTACCAAGTGTTAGGCGGTAGCAAAGCGTTGTTTTTAGCAGGTAGCGTTGGCGTATTTATCATTGCCATTCAAGTTCTTATTTCAGTAGGGTTACTGCCTTCTTTGGGCTAATAAACCTATACAGAACTAATTTACTTGATTCAGTTCTCATAAATAACATGTCACTATCATTAATTTTCACAATTAGTCGATTGAGGTCACGTTTTTATTGAGGTCGGTTATTTAGAGTCCACGGTAAAGGATTTACCGTGGAGTTTTTATGAAAGAAGTACAATTTCGAACGATAGACAAACTGTTTATCAAGATGTCGATCAACGACAAGTTTTGGGTCATTTTCTTAATCTTTTTTGCCGCTCTGGCAAGCCTAGCTGGACTGAACTACGTCAACAAAATGGAACACATTGACGTAACGGCAAAACAGCAGGTCGAGTATCAACTGCAAGGCATTTTATCAGCATCAGATTCCCCTGCTTCTGTTCGCTCTGTTAGCCAGCAAACTCGCGCTCAACAAACCACTATTTCAAACAATGGTTCGGTGACTGCCACAGCACTCGCACAAGATGGCAACTACTACTCACTTACCATTTCAACTAACGATATACAGAATCAAAAGCAGCAAGCACTTTACACTTTATTACTGAGCTTTTTGTGGTGTGTGCCTTTTGGTCTTTTCTGTTACTGGGTAGCGACTTTCCTAGGCGGCGCACTTTGGGTTCTTTATTCAACGACTCAAAAGATTGGTGATGGTGACTTAACATCACGCCTTGGCTTCCACCCTGGCCGTGACGAGTTCGGCACGATTGGTTGTGCGCTTGACCGTTCAATGGACACGCTTAGTGAGTTAGTCAACAACGTAAACCACAGTGCAGCAACGCTAAGTGAAACGTCGGCTTCTTTCGAAACAGAGATGAAGCGCAGCGAAACACAAATCATGAGCCAAAACGCCTCTCTAGACTCTGTAGCGACAGCAATGGATCAGATGACAGCTTCGGCAAATGAAGTCTCTAACATCTCTGCACGCTCAACTGAACAAACTGAACAAGACGCGCAGCAAATCAACGATAGCCACGCGAAGGTTCAACAGGCAATCTCGGAAATCACCACCCTTTCTTCTTTGATTGAGCAAACCTCATCTTCTGTTACTAGCTTGAATGTGAATACGAGCCAAATTAACGAGGTCATCACGACGATCAATGCTATTTCAGAGCAAACTAACTTACTTGCTTTGAATGCCGCGATTGAAGCCGCTCGTGCGGGCGAACAAGGCCGTGGTTTCGCTGTTGTTGCTGATGAAGTAAGAACACTTGCAAGCCGCACTCAGTCGGCTACAGTAGAAATCCAAGCGATGATTGAACGCTTACAGCAAGAGAGCCAAAATATCGCGAAGATCACCGAACAGACGGTTGACCAAGCGCAAACTAGTAGCCAGTTGATTTCAAACATTGGTCACGACGTAAACTCGATTGCAGATTCAGCTCAAGCACTAATGGACATGAGTATCCAAATCGCAACATCAGCCGATGAGCAAAGTAATGTTGCCAATACGATTGCAGCAGAACTTAATGATATTCGCAGCCAATCCGATGTGATTAAAGACGTGGCTCAGAATTCGTCAAATGGCGTATCTAGGCTAACAGAAGCGTCGGTTTCTCTGTCTCAAACGTTGGCACGCTACCGCACTTAAGACTCAACTGGCGAACTAGCGGCGTGAATTGAAAACAAAATTAATGAGGACTCGTAAAGGGTCCTTTTTTTGGTTTTTGTTTAATAACATTACAAGAGGCATGGTCAATAACGATGACATTATCAATTACCATGAAGCAAGTCGCAAAGGAGAGATTAAGAAGTGTCAGAACTGTCTAATATTCGAGCTTAGGAGTAATCTAATTGAACGGGTCTTTTTTCGCTTACCCTCTTGCTGCAGGTGACACATAATGAATAAAACAGAAACACCAAACACCGACGACATTACATGCCCTTTATGCCAACACGACGAGTATCTGCTTTCAGAAAGTGGAGAGAAGTTTACTTGTGCATCTTGCGGTTTCCATACCAAACAATTTAGTAAGGTAGTCAGCCTCCAACTAAGCTCTACCCCACCAAAGCTGCAGAATTCGATATACCACCATTTGAGCAGTGCTTGCCATTAATCCAAACTGAAATTTCTTCTAAACTGTAGATATCCTGAGCCGCGAGTTCTGCTGAGTCGGCTTCGGGATCTACGATTGCTTCATCAATACTCGGGCGTAATCGAAACGATTGGATACCCGCGCGAACACCAGCCTCAATCCCTTTCAACGTATCATCCACGTAGATGCACTCATTCGGTAGAAAGCCCATGTTCATGGCCGTGTACATGATTAGATCAGGCTCTGGCTTCCAACTATTAGCATCAAAAGCCGAGAACACTTTGCCTTTGAAGTCGTCAAGCATGCCTGTCATCGCCAATGAAGATTCAACTCTAGATTTCGGTGCATTGGAAGCGATACAAAACTCGATGTCTTGTTGTTTGAGAAATTCAATAAGTTCGATAGCGCCGTCCATCGGTTTTAAATGACGCTGGAACAGTGCTTCTAATTCAGTGCGGTATAACGGCTCAAGTGTATCAATCGAGATAGATAGCCCAAGACGTTCTTGTGTATCCATTAAGATGTCGGCTAGCTTCCCGCCTTGAAAGTGCGCATAACAGTCGTTGACGTTTAACTCTGCCCCAAAGCCAGTGAAAACGTTCACCAAAGCTTGGCAGCACAGCTTTTCACTATCGATAAGTGTTCCGTCACAATCGAAAATCACACATTTAGTCTGCTCTAACCGCATAGGTATCTCACTCAGATTGAATCCAAGTTTTATCCTATAGTGTTCTTTCAATGCGCGAGATGATTGAGGTAACAGTTTGCAGATACAGGCTTATTTCTCTTCGCGAAATATGGGGTTGATCACTTTATCGCTCGGCATAAGCAACAGTTTTCATCAAATTAGCCCAGATTCTACGAAATCAAATACTGCGAGGTTTACATAAGCGACTTAATTTCAGGGGAAAATATAAATCACTACTTTCTAGCCGGATCGCGATGAATAGATAAAAAACAAGACTTATAGACTACTCAGATAAAGCAACGGTTAGCTAACAACTGACTCTTCTAGTACTTTAGCTTCAAGCGAAGGTGAAGACGCATATTCCACAGTTTCAGTATCGGGATACGAATCTCGGATAGCGACAAACTCGGGTAAGTGTTTCAGTAGCAATTTAGTCAGCTGAGGATCAAACTGGTAGCCACACTCTCGCTCAAACAAATCGACTACCATCTCTAATGGCCACGGTTCTTTGTAGCAACGCGCACTAAGCAGCGCATCAAATACATCGGCTACGGCGGTGATACGAGCAAACAGGTGTATTTCATCACCCACTTTGCCATTCGGGTATCCAGCACCATCCCAACGCTCGTGATGTTCGTTAGCAATGATTGCTGCGAGGTTGGTAATATCACCCGCTCCGCTCTTTAGTAAGTTATAGCCAGCCGTAGTATGAAGCTTCATCACCTCCCACTCTTGGTCGGTTAATTTCCCAGGTTTGTCCAAGATTGATTCAGGGACTGAAATCTTACCCACATCGTGCATTGGGCTGATGATCTCAATCATCTCGACTTCACGATGGCTCAAGCCACGATACTTCGCTAGCAATGCAGACAACTTGGCTACACGCTTAACGTGATTACCTGTTTCGCCAGAGCGGGTTTCAATCGCTTCACCGAGAACATGAATCATATCCTTTTGGATATTCAAGGTCTGTTTCTGAAGCTTTAAGATTCGTTTGTTCTTATTCGCCAACTCTTTCTTTTGGCGCAGAGTAACGAATTGCATCAAGATGATCAGGCTCAAACCCGCAATCACCATCGACAGCCCTAATAACAACTGGAAGTTTTTACGAATAAAGGATGAAGGCTCATTAATGAAAACCGCTTCGTCAGGTAACGCGTTTGCACTAATCCCGTATCGCTTCATTGCAGGGTAATTGAATACAAAACGTTTGTTGTCTCCGGGAGTTAACGGTGTCGTAAAACCCAGAGGAAGGTATTTATCCAACGCATCGACAGCCTCTTCACCCATGCTTTGTGAGTGATTAACGTAGCCACCGAGTACATCACCCGAAATATAGAACTGCCACAAAGCAAACACCGGAGCAGCACTCGCTTTTGACAACGTATCCGCAATCTCTTGGTAAGTGTGGTAAACCCCTTGCTTCAACTCGGTGTTGTAATGACTGAGTAATACCGCATCGTCCGCAGAGATCCCTTCCAAAAATTGGCTTGTATGTTCAAGCGACAAATCGCGAATTTCTACGAGATTGATATTTGGAAACTCAGCCATCATTCTGTTCATTTCTTTATGAATCAGCTCAGACGTGACACTGTAATCATTTACAAAATAGAGATTCTTTAGATTAGGTCTTAATTTGGAGATCAGCTTAATATTAACGTCTATCTGATCGTTCTCATAAAGCACGGTTGCTCTGTCAGACACCGCATACATGTCGGTACTGAAATCATTGATGCCAGCAGCAACGACAGGTGTGGAGCGATCAATCAAATTAGGCAGAGATTCCAGGAAATTGGCCGCGTTATCGTCCGTCGCAATGACGCCATCAAACTTATAACCTGCATATTTCGCACGTAAGTAGTTCGCGAGAGAGGCGTAGTACTCTGGGCTGTGGACACGCTTTGAATCCAAATACTCGATTGAGAGTTTAACTTCGGTTTGAGATTGGTTGAACGCACTGTCTATCCCTTTTTGGAAGTCAGCAGTCCATTGGTAAGAAGGTTCGTATGAGTGTAAAACTAGGATGCGCTTTATATCCCAGTCGTTAGCAACGCTGAGTGAAGAATAAGCGCTAACACACAATACAGCGATTGATATCAATAGCTTGTACATACAATACCCTTTAAATAAGACGGGGTATTGTACTTAGATTAACGCTTTGTCAAAGAATCTTTAGTTCTCGATCCACACTTTATCGCAAGAAGCATGATCTTGTGCCCAAAAATCGTATAACTGCTTAGCAAAGTTGTTGATACTTTGGCCACTTCCAGCAACGACATCCGAGATCAATAGGGAACCATCTGCTTCTGTGACGATAGCGCTCGCCACAACTTCACCATTTTGAGTACCAATATATAAGACATGATCGTCAGAAAGCATAATTTGGCTCAAGAACTCAAGCATGTGTGCCCTTTCCGTTTCATCTTGGTAAACGCTTGCTTGGTTAAGTGAAAATAGCACGGTCAATTTATGGAAATCGACTTTATGCAGTTCATCAATTTGGGAAGGAGTTTGATCTTGTGCTAGGAGTTGGTATGTCTTGGATGGAAGTTTGCTTTGATAAAGTTCACGACCGAGGAGGCTCTCTTTTGCGGGGTAAGCAATATCGAGCTGACTAAATAGCCATTGGTTTTTCTTGTGTGCAATTTCAGGTATTTCGTTATTCATTCTTTTAGTACCTACGGTTAGTATCCCCAAATATCGCAGTTATTTGGAAGACATACGGTCGGCTGAGGTGCCGAGCTACAAGCAGAGAGCATACAGAGCATGACCAAGGCCAACAAGTACTTTAAATGCTTCATATTTTTCATTATCCAACAACATCCTTTAAGAACTTAGCGAAAAGCTCTACACTCGTATTCAAGCTTTCAATATCCTTATAGTAAACAGAACTATATAAATAAAAAGGACTTCTTATGAAAAAAGCCTTAATAGCAGCAGGTATCGTGACAATGTTAGCAGGCTGTTCGGACAACGAGGTTGGCGACGTCTCACTGGGTTTCTTCACAATGAAGGATATCAAGATGTCTTCATTAGATGACGATAAGATCGCAGGTGTGACCTGTCATATCGCATCAATCGAAGCAAACCTTAGCCTTTCTGATCCAAGTGATAGCTCTATCTCTTGTCGTCAAACAGGTGAAATTACACCAGAAATGATTGCTCAAATAGACAAGAGTAAGTCTGGCGAAGTGGTATTCAAGCAATCGAAAAGTATCTTCTTTAAAACAATGAAGGTTCGTCGTATCTACGATGCAGAGAATCAGTCGCTGCTTTACTTGTCTTACACCACCAAAGAAACGGAAGGCAGTTTCAAACATAGCCTTTCAACCGTTCCGCTTTGGGGTACAGAGGCTTACGTAGACCCAGCAACACTTGTTCCAGCTGAATAGCCTTAAGCACAAGTAAGCCGAATCACCTGTACAGACATTGTGCAGGTGATTCAAAATGTAATAAAAATGAAAGAAACAGAAACAAAATGTGATATCATGCGGCAAAATTTTTTCACTGTATTTTTCATATGAAGTTTCCTGGACAGCGTAAATCTAAGCACTACTTTCCAACTCACGCACGTGATCCGTTGGTCAACCAAATTCAACAAACGCCTAAGCTTCACCGCGCAACGATTGTCGGTGTTGGGCAAACGATTGTTGATATCGAAGCCCGTGTTGACAACGAGTTCTTAGAAAAATACGAGCTGAGTAAAGGTCACTCACTGGTATTGGAAGAAAGTAAAGCAGATGCGCTGTATGAAGAGTTAGTTGAGCGCGGTTTGATCACGCATCAATACCCTGGCGATACTATCGGCAACACACTGCACAACTATTCCGTACTTGCAGACAGCAAATCTGTTCTGCTTGGCGTAATGTCTAAGAAGATTGAAGTTGGCTCATTTGGTTATCGTTACCTTTGCCGCACTTCTTCTCGTATGAATCTAAACCACCTTCAAACTGTTGATGGTCCAATTGGTCGTTGTTACACGCTGATTTCTGAAGATGGCGAACGTACGTTTGCAATCAACGAAGGCCATATGAACCAACTTCTTCCAGAAAGCATTCCTGAAAAAGTGTTCGAGAAAGCTTCTGCATTGGTTGTGTCGTCATACCTAATGCGTGGCAAACCTGAAGATCCGATGCCAAAAGCGGTACAAAAAGCGATTGAATACGCGAAAGCGCACAATGTGCCAGTTGTACTAACGCTTGGTACTAAGTATGTGATCGAAGGTAACGCTGAATGGTGGCAAGAATACCTGAAAGAAAACGTAACCATCGTCGCGATGAACGAAGACGAAGGTGAAGCGCTAACGGGTGAAAAAGATCCTCTATTGGCTGCTAACAAAGCACTTGAGTGGGTTGACCTAGTTCTATGTACTGCAGGCCCTATTGGTCTATACATGGCAGGTTACACTGACGAACCAGCGAAACGCGAAACCACACTGCCATTGTTACCGGGTAACATCCCTGAGTTCAATAAATACGAATTCAGCCGTGCGATGCGCAAGCAAGACTGTAAAGACCCAGTAAAAGTGTACTCTCACATTGGCCCTTACCTAGGTGGCCCACTTGAGATTAAGAATACCAATGGCGCTGGCGATGGTGCACTTTCAGCACTACTTCACGACATGGCAGCAAACAGCTACCACCACGTGAATGTACCAAACTCAGAGAAACACGAGCACACTTGTCTAACTTACTCTTCACTGTCTCAAATTTGTAAATACGCAAACCGTGTAAGCTACGAAGTGTTGACTCAGCACTCTCCTCGCCTTTCTCGTGCACTACCTGAACGCGAAGATAGCTTAGAAGAAACATACTGGGATCGTTAATCGACCATATTAGGCAGTTACCTCTTAAAGGTTAACGCCAAGTGAGATTACCCATTCCTTAAAGGGCTGCTATATGCAGCCCTTTTTGTATACAACGCCAATATAACTGCAACTCAAGGTAATCAGATCGAATATTTTGCTCGTTTAAGATTTGATCTCGCGCAATGACTCTTTAGATCTGTTATCTTCCAGCACATAATTCGTGTGGTTTGCCTTTACTTGGCAAATTTATACAGTACTATCGCCACGCAAACGTTTACGTACCACCTTTCGGTTCTGATATAAGGATCAAATATGCTGTCTGATATTGATATTTGTCGCTCTACTCCCCTTAAAAACATCAGTGAGGTTGCCAAGCAAGCTGGCCTGCACCACAACGAACATCAGCCATTAGGGCAATTCAAATCAAAAGTGTCTCTCACATCACTTGAACGCCTCGCCAACCAACAAGATGGTAAATTAGTCGTAGTCACGGCGATCACACCGACACCTCTTGGTGAAGGCAAAACCGTTACTACTATCGGATTAGCACAAGGCCTCGCAAAGATTAACCAATCTGCCATGGCTTGCATTCGTCAGCCTTCAATGGGCCCGGTATTTGGTGTAAAAGGCGGCGCAGCGGGCGGTGGTTACTCTCAAGTCGCCCCTATGGAACAATTAAACCTGCATCTGACAGGCGATATTCATGCTGTTACGGCCGCTCACAACCTCGCCTCTGCCGCCATTGATGCGCGTTTGTATCATGAACAGCGTGAAGGGTTAGTAGCCTTTGAAGCGCGCTCAGGCTTAAAAGCACTGGATATCGACCCAAGCAGAATTGTTTGGCGACGTGTACTTGACCACAATGATCGCGCATTACGCATGATCACGGTTGGCAAGAACGAAGCAGACAAAACTATTAATGGCTTTGAACGCGAAGATGGATTTGATATCTCAGCCGCTTCAGAGTTGATGGCTATCCTTGCTCTAGCCAATGACCTTCAAGATTTGAGAAAGCGAATCGGACGAGTGGTACTCGCTTACAACAAACAAGGCTTGCCGTTAACCGCAGATGACTTCAACGTCGCAGGCGCAATGACCGTAACAATGAAGGATTCTATTGAACCAACATTGATGCAAACCTTTGAAGGCGTTCCGACCCTAATTCACGCCGGGCCTTTCGCGAACATTGCACATGGTAACTCTTCAATTATTGCCGATAAAATAGCGTTAAAACTGAGTGACTTTGTCGTGACCGAAGGTGGTTTCGGCTCAGACATGGGCTTTGAGAAAGCGTGCAACATAAAAGCGAAAGCGTCGAACAAAAAGCCCGATTGCGCTGTGGTTGTCGCAACCTTACGTGGATTAAAAGCCAACTCTGGTTTATACGATTTGAGACCGGGGACTCCATTACCTGATTCAATTTTTAATGATGACCAAGACGCGCTAATTGCAGGCTTTGAGAACCTTAAATGGCACATCAACAACGTTAAGCAATACCAAGTGCCTACAGTTGTTGCGATTAACCGATTCCCACAAGACTCAGCTCAAGAGCTCGATGCTTTGAAACAGATGATCACCGACTTCGACTCAAGCGTTAGCGTTGAAGTAAGCGAAGCATTTGGTCAAGGTGGCGAAGGGGCGACTCAATTGGCTCACGCCGTGGTAAAAGCTTGCCAAAAACAGAGTGAATTTAAGCCTTTGTATCACTCAGAGCAAAGCCTAGAAGAAAAGCTAATGGCAGTTGCTGAAGTTGGTTATGGCGCGGCAAGTATTTCGCTATCTCCACTGGCTAAAAAACAACTGGCTGAATTCAAACTGCATGGCTATAGCGACCTATCGGTTTGTTTGGCAAAAACACCGCTATCGATCTCAACAGAAGCACACATTAAAGGTGCACCCACTCAATTTGACGTGCCTGTTAGAGAACTAAAATTGTGTGCTGGTGCTGGCTTTATTTACGCGTTGTGCGGCAATGTGATGACCATGCCAGGCTTGCCTGACAAACCGGCGTTCATGTCGTTAGATATTGATAGTAATGGAAATATCGTCGGCCTAAGCTAGATGCTCTTAGCTAGATAAATGGCAATTAATCGCGATTAATTTGGCTCAATTTTCAGAGCGGTGTTCTATATTGAGCAATCATTCCCTAACGAAGTGATTGCTCAATAATCAAGCCTAAGTGCAAAAAGTTGCACTAAAATCGTAGTTATATGCGAATCTTGTTTTAACTTCTGGGTAAAGATCACATTAAAAACCTTATAAAATATATAGTATTGCGCTGATTCTTTGAGGACAGTGATGAATACAAGTATAAAAAAACTAGTCAGCCAATTTCTATGTACCATCTTTGCCCTAGGACTAGTCCCTGCCCTCTACATAAACTCTGAATTCGACAGGGTTGAAGCTCAGCACACGCTAAATATCAAACAGTCCAGCCAGAACCAGATCGAATACAGCTTTCACGAACTCGCTGTTATTGTTGAGCAAATCTCTAACTCTGTTCCTTCAATAGCCGACTCTCAAACACTACTCCGAGCGATTCAAGAACCTTCTATTATCCATAAAGAAACCCTGCAAGACCTTTGGGTGATGTTAGCTCGTGGCCAAAAATACTATTCTCAGCTTCGTTATCTCGATCTAGCTGGAAACGAAGTGTTCCGCGTTAACTACAAAGACGGTAAAGCAACTGTCGTCCCAGAGAACGAACTGCAAAACAAATCCTCTCGAGATTACTACAAGATGCTACAGAAGTTAGAGATTGGCGATGTCAGCTCTAGAGGCATTGACTTAGAAATGGAAAACGGAGAAATCATCCACCCATTAACGCCGGCGCTTCGCATTATGACGCCAGTCGCTGAAGGGAATCGAATTATTGGTTACTTCATTGCGAATCTAAACATGCTTGAGATTTACAAGCGTCTTCATTACCAAATCGGAGACTCAGCTGCAGTCCCGGTCATTCTAAACAAAACTGGCCATGTCATCATGGGCCCCGACCCGGCTGAATCATTTGGACATGTTTTAGAGTCACGTTCAGACAAGACATACGCAAATCTATATCCGGCGCTTTGGAAAGACATTCAATCCAACTCTTCGTCTAGCTATTTCGATGGTAAGAACTGGTATTTCCACTCTGACATCAGCCCAAAGATAAAGCAGTTTGCAGGCCCTATTTACATGGTTCTTCACATTGAAAATCAGCATTTCAGCAGTCAATACCGACAAGAAAAACAAGCGATTGTCGTTCAGATCATCACCCTATCTTTCTTGATTTCGATGATCTCCGCTGGCTTCGTATTGTGGAACAGCAACCACAAGAAGAACAGTATCGAGAGCCAACTTGCTAAGGCTGCGATGAATGGTATGTCTGCCTTGGTGATTACCGACAGAAACAACCGAATCATCAAGGTAAACCAAGAGTTCACCCGTGTTAGTGGCTACGAGTTAGAAGACGTAAAAGGCCGCCAACCGTCCATGTTTGCTTCTGGTCGCTACAACGAAGAGTTCTACATCAAGATGTGGAGCATCATCAAACAGAAAGGCATGTGGGAAGGCGAAGTGGTTAATCGTCGTAAAGACGGGTCTTTGATTACGGAAATACTGCGAATCCAAACCATCAAAGATTCGAAAGACGTGATTCAGTTTTATGTCGCTTCATTTGTGGATATCAGTAAACACAAAGAGCTAGAAAACAAACTGAGAAACCTGAGCGAAAAAGATGCCTTAGCTGGGTGTTGGAACCGCCGTAAGTTCGATCTTGAGCTACGAGATGAGTGCTCTCGTGTGAATCGGTACCCTACTCGCGAACAGTCTTGCTTAGCGATTTTGGACATAGACCACTTCAAACGCATCAACGACAGATTTGGTCATGATTATGGTGATAGAGTCATTCAAACCGTTGCTCAGGTATTACAACGAGAGTGCCGAGAAACTGATTTTGTGGCTCGTATTGGTGGTGAAGAATTTGGCGTTATTCTGCCTCATACCACAACTGAAGAAGCCGAATATGTGCTTAACAGATTGAGAATCGCAGTCAGTATTGAGCTCGACAACGTGGTGACGGTCAGTGGCGGAATCACCAACCTGACTAACGACCCTGCTCTTAACTACAAGTGCGCCGATCTAGCACTCTACGAAGCCAAGGCAGCCGGTCGAAACAGTGTGTGCCTGTTCCTAGACAGCGAAATGAGCGAAATTGCCTAACAGAAAATCAGTATTGTTCCGCTAGGCTATCAGTTTGGCGGTTTAACAACCCAATCCTTTCAATCAGCTTGGCGCTGGATAGAACTGTAACTTGATCCCTTCTACCACCAGAATACAATCCATGTTCGCAGCATGAGCAGCCTGCTTACCTAGGTTGGTATCTTCAAACACAACACACTGCTTTGGCTGTAAACCCATACCAAAACAGGCATCTAAGAAAGTATCCGGATTTGGTTTGTGATTCTTCACATCTGTTGCTGTCACTAGGATATCGAGCTTACTCAAGATGTCTGTCTTATCCAGTAACTGTTCGGCACTTTTACGTTGACTGCCCGTTCCTACCGCAATCTTCTTATTACCCAGATGCTCTAACAGCAGAGAGTGGGTACAAGGGATAACGTCTCCTTTGTCTTCAATAGCCGCAAACGACGCCATCTTAAACGTAGAGACCGCTTGTGGATCGAGCGATAAACCGTATTTGCTGTTCACTTCACCGGCTATCTTATAACTCGGCATACCACCTAAGCTATGCAGCCAAGACGCTTCAAAATGAAAGCCAAACTCTTCAGCCGTTTGCTGCCACGCCTTTACATGTGCAGGCATTGTATCGATCAACGTACCGTCCATATCAAAGATTAGTCCTTCATATGCCGTTAAATCTATTTTCATCACTACTACCACTCTTTAATAAAGTTACTGATACCATAACCAATATTCAGTATCATGGCGCCATATTACCGTTCAAAATGGATGTTTATGTTACAAATATCTAACTCTGTTTCGATTCAAGACTGGGAACTCCAGTTAACAGCGATCAGAGCACAAGGAGCCGGCGGTCAGAACGTCAATAAAGTATCAAGCGCGATACATTTACGTTTTGATATCAAGCACTCTACCCTACCTGACTTCTATAAAGAAAAGCTTCTCGCACACAAAGATAGCCGTATCACTAAAGATGGCGTGATTATCATTAAGGCACAGCAATATAGAACGCAGGAACAAAACCGAGATGACGCTTTAGTGCGTTTGAAAGAACTTATCTTGGAAGCAACAAAAGTTCAAAAAGTGAGACGAGCGACTAAGCCAACACGTGGTTCTCAGAAAAGACGTTTAGAAAGCAAGAAACAAAGAAGCACCACCAAACAGCTGCGTGGAAGAGTGAGCTGATGGCTTCACGCGCTCATAGAACACATCACCCTAGAAATATCTGTCAATTTAACTAACGAATAGATCCATTACACTGTTTATTTGAAAGAGAGACTACTGATTCTTTTTGACCGACAAAATCAGCTTGATCAACAACAGGCGCTCTTCGCTGGTCAGCAGGCGACTGACTGCTGCTACATCTTCCGCAGTCGCTTGTGATGCACCAACAATATCAAGTACCACATCCAAATCCGTCACTTTTAAGGTTCTGGTGATTGAACGATACTGAGACATCTTGATGTCCGCTTCGCCGCGTTCAATCCGTTGATAGGTTTTTAAACTCATTCCTGCACTCGAGGCTAACTTTTCTTGAGACAAGTTGGCTTGTTTCCTACGCTCAATCAGCGCCATTATTATGGGTTCTTGTGACATAAGCTCATCCTCAAAAGACAGTTATGTCCTAAATTCAGCAAGAAGCAGACCATATTGACTTGTGATGGTTTACATAAGCCATCAAAGGCATATTATTCGCTTGATAAAAACCGTTACGTTTCATAAACCTTCACACTGATATCAGTTGTGAACGTACAGGCTAGGTAACTTGAGTATTCAAGTGTTGGGAAATTAGAAAAATTGCAAATTGCGAACAAGAAAGACGTCATATTGGAAATTGCGAATCGTTATAAAGTGGCATTTCCTTGCATTAAGCACGCATTAGAAACGGACAATACCCGCTCAGAAATTATTGCAGTGCAGCATAGGTTACTGACTTACAAAGAAGTGCTGTTGCACGGCAGTATGTTGGAAGAGAAAGAATTGAAGCAGGCCTTTTCTGCTCTGAACCAAAATGAAAAAGGTGTCGTACAAGGCGGTATTCAAAGTATTAACGACGCAGTAAAAGAGATGGATAAGATTGTCGAAAGATACAGCCGTAAAACGGTAATCGAGCTGAGTAACTAGTTCGACAAACAACTAACCAACTGTAAATCTGTAAAAGTCGACGCTATCGTTAGATAAAGCGTCGACTTGTTCAAACATTTTGAAGTTCTAACGTTTAACTGCTTTTCTAACACCAGCAATCAACATCAGCATACCTAGCAAACCAAATGAAACACTACCTCCGCTGCTGCCAGAGCCAGATGAAGTTCGCGCATTCACATAAGCTGTTCGCTTAGCGTCAGTAGAAACAAATTTAGCGGTTTCAGTTCCAGCAATTACGCTATCAATCCAGGCTTTATAGTCAAGGATTTCAGTAAATACAGATGTTACCGTAGAGTTTCCACCACATGTGTCTGGCCCAAAGCTAGTGATACCAACCTGTCTATAGTCAGTGCCATCTTTCCAATAGACTGGACCACCAGAGTCACCTTGACAAGTACCACTATAAAGACCGGTGAATACGCTATAGTCACCATTAAAACAAATTTGATTATCAGTTAATGCCGAGCCATCAATAAAAGCAGTTGCACAAGTCGCATTGTCTACATAATTAAGTGATGCTTTTTGCAATAAGGTCGTACTGTCAAAACCTGAACGTGTATCGCCATGGCCAACAGCAACGAAGTCATTAACACCAATTCGATAATCATCGTTTGAAGGACGCTTAACAACATCATTGATTGAGTCGACATTCAGTGCGCTTTCTAACTTAAGTATAGCAACGTCATTGCGTAATAGGTTGCTCAACGCATTTGAATAATCACTGCGATAGTAAACTTCGGATACACGTGCTTTTTGAATGTTACCGTTAGGAAATTGAGACGAATCTTCAAGTTGAGGGACAACAGTAGTAAACAATTGACCTTCTTCGTTACCGTAAATACAGTGTGCTGCGGTTAGAATGTGGGTCGGGTCTAAAATGGTTGCGCCGCAATAAGGGCCTGTTGAGTAAACACCATCATAATCAATACGATCAATGAACAAACTCGCCATTGAAGGGAATTCCGTCACTGAAGCATCACTACCATTCACAATATAAGGTGTTACGTTCGCGTCAGGAGAAGTTTCGACCGAGTTTTCTGTCGCCATAACACTTGATGTATAGATTAATGGCGCTAAAAGCCCAACGACGGCCTTACGAACTGGACTCATTGTATGGTTAACATTCATAGATAACTCCTTGTAACCCCTACTACTTATTTACAAAAATGATGAATCGCCACCATAACACGTCACAACCAACAGTATAGTAAGTATTTGTAACGATATGGCCACATCTCTCATTTTATAGACGCATTCTAAGCAACCGTTATTAATGGTAGCCCTAAACCTAATACGCCTCCAAAAACATACGCTTTCAAAAACAAAAAAGCCTACCGTCGGACTTCTCTATACAGGGAATCAAACAATAGGCTTTCATTTAGCTTAGTGGTTTCTCTTAAAAGAGATTAGCCACGGTAGTAACGCTGAGGTACGAATGGCATTTTTTCTACTGTCATAGGTAGCTTCTTGCCACGAACTTCAGCGAATACTTCGGTGCCAATAACCGCTAGGTCAGTGCGAACGTAAGCCATAGAAACAGGCTTGCCCGCGTTAGGGCCCGCTGTACCACTTGTTACCACACCAACCTTGTTACCTTCAGCGTCAAACAATTCAGCGCCTTCACGCACTGGTGCTTTAGTTTGACCAACAAGACCAACACGCTTGCGTTGAACGTCTTTAGTCGCGATTTGCTCAAGGATGATATCAGCGCCAGGGAAACCGCCTGCACGTTCACCGTCAGTACGACGCACTTTTTGGATACCCCATAAAAGGCTAGCTTCTACCGGCGTTGTTGTTGTATCTAGATCGTGACCGTACAGACATAGACCACACTCAAGACGAAGTGAGTCACGAGCACCCAGGCCAATCCACTCAACTTCAGCTTCTGAAGTCAGCTTACGTGCTAGTGCTTCAGCGTGATCGTTCGGTATTGAGATCTCGTAGCCATCTTCACCCGTGTAGCCACTGCGGCTCACGATGCATTCAACGCCATCGATATCGACTTTTTGAACATCCATGAACAGCATGTCTGCAACGCTTGGTTGGAAACGAGCAAGAACTTCAGACGCTTTAGGACCTTGAAGTGCCAATAGAGCGCGGTCATCAATCACTTCCATCTCTACGTCAGCTGGAAGGTGCGCAGTAAGGTGGTCGATATCTTGTGTTTTACAAGCCGCGTTCACAACAACAAATAGGTGATCGCCTAGGTTTGCAACCATAAGGTCATCCATGATGCCGCCCTGCTCATTAGTAAAGAACGCGTAACGCTGTTTACCAGAAGGAAGGTCGATAATATCTACAGGAACCAAAGATTCTAAGACAGCAGCTGCGTTCGCACCATGTAGACGAAGTTGCCCCATGTGAGAAACATCAAAAAGACCGGCAGCGTCACGAGTGTGCAAGTGCTCTTTCTTTACACCTAGTGGGTACTGAACTGGCATATCGTAGCCAGCGAAAGGAACCATCTTTGCGCCTTCTTCAACGTGAAGTGCATGCAGTGGTGTTTTTAGTAGGTCTTGATTAGCGTGTTCTTGAGTCATTTTATTCTCCATGAAGCGTTGCAGGCTGTCCAAAATCGAGTCTGCCGCTTATATCTCTATTTAGAGTCGCCTCTAACGATACGGATTAACGTTAGAAACAGTAGATAGTAAAAAGTGATGTCTTTTATATAGGCTTATATTGTTAGCTTTATAAATCTGAATAGCTGTACAAACCTCATACAACTCACTTTCTAAGAATTCACTTCAGTAAACTTCAATCAACATGAGTAAACCGTGTTCACTATAATAAACAAGCCTGAGTGAGTTTTACACCCTTAACAAGATTAAAACAGCTCAAAATGTGACATTTAACAATTTAAAAACAATTTATAGGTGCATACAAAAACGCGATATTGATGATTTTCACATCAATATCGCGTCTGTTAACTAACGTTCGAAACAAAAGCAAACGTTTGCATTCACTATAAGAAATTCTAAGTTTGTTAACTTATTTTGCAGTCACCCACAAAATGAGTGCATCTTCTGTGCTGGTCGAAATCAGCATATGGCCCATATTGGCATCGTAATACATGCTATCGCCTTCGCTCATTGGCACAGGTTCGTAGAATTCTGAGTAGAACATCACATCGCCAGAGATGATCATTAAGAACTCTTCACCGTCATGACGCACCCAATCGTTATACTCTTCAAAAGTACGTGCTCTCACGCGGCTCTTAAACGGCATCATCTTCTTATTAGAAAGCTCAGTCGCAAGCAGCTCATGTTCATAAGTCGGTGTTGGGTGTGGTTTACCTTGGCCTGCCTTGGTTAAGTCTCGACGTCCTGTTGCCACTTTTTTTCTTGGTGGCTCAAAGAGTTGCGGCATATCTATTTGCAAACCCATCGCCAATTTTTGCATTGCTTGAAACGTTGGTGAGATCTGTTCGTTCTCGATTTTGCTGAGCGTAGAACGCGCCAAGCCAGTTCTTTGGCTTGCTTCTTCTAGCGTGATCCCAAGCTTGCCGCGGATATCTTTAATACGCTGGCCAAGCCTAAGTGGTTCGATATTCTGGTCTAACGTTTCCTTCGCCAACGTTAAAGATGGGTACTCATCATAAATGTCTTCTGACATAGGTCCCTCATTAATTTCTTGCTTCCTGTCTATTAATTTCATTGTTGCATGAAGCGCTTTGTTGATTAAAGAGCACACAGAGAAATAAAGCGTGCTCCCCGTAGCAAAACAAGAAAAGTTGTTTCCTATTGGAAATTTTTGTTGAAAATTGATTTTATCGGAGCTATGTTATCGACTTGTTAGATGAAGAGATGCTACTTCAGCTTGCAGCAAATGATAGATTTAACATTTGTAAGAGCTGTTTTTTACCCGAACTTTTTGGGAAACAATTCGTGCTGCATTGACCCTACAACGATCGCTTAGACGCTGTAAGAGTATATTTATAACGCAATTCACGTTTATCTATACCTATATAGCGCAAACGATACCGATGCAGAAATCAACGTAAGACCTAATGGACTATAAAAACAATCACCATTAGCTTAATGAAAGGTCTCGACAATGAACGCTTACCAAAACCATAGCTTAGACAGTTTTTTCTCTACGAACCTATCTGCGACTGACGACGCAGTATTTGCTGGAATCCAAGCAGAGAACACTCGTCAAAACGAACAAATCGAACTTATTGCTTCTGAGAACATCGTTTCTAAAGCAGTAATGCAAGCTCAAGGCACTTGCCTAACCAACAAATACGCAGAAGGCTACCCAGGCCGTCGCTACTACGGTGGTTGTGAGCACGTAGATACAGTTGAAGCTATCGCGATTGAACGCGCTAAACAGCTGTTCAAATGCGAATACGTAAACGTACAGCCTCACTCAGGTGCTCAAGCAAATGGCGCAGTTAAACTTGCCCTACTTCAACCTGGCGACACTATCCTAGGTATGTCTCTAGACGCTGGTGGCCACCTTACACACGGGGCGCGCCCTGCAATGTCTGGTAAGTGGTTCAACGCAGTTCAATATGGCGTAGACCGCGACACTCTTGAAATCGATTACGAAGCGGTTCGCGCTTTAGCAATCGAAAGCCAACCTAAAATGATTATTGCTGGTGGTAGTGCTATCCCACGCGTTATTGATTTCGCTAAGTTCCGCGAAATCGCTGACGAAGTTGGCGCTATCCTAATGGTCGATATGGCACACATCGCGGGTCTTATCGCGACAGGTGCTCACCCTAGCCCACTACCACACGCACACGTTGTGACTACAACAACGCACAAAACACTTCGTGGCCCACGCGGCGGCATGATTCTTACTAACCACGAAGACATCAACAAAAAGATCAACTCTGCAGTGTTCCCTGGCCTTCAAGGCGGCCCACTAATGCACGTTATCGCGGCTAAAGCAGTGGCGTTTGGCGAAGCACTTGGCCCAGAATTTAATACTTATATTGATTCAGTGATCGACAACGCAAAAGTTCTTGCTGAAGTGTTGCAAACTCGCGGTTGTGACATTGTGACTGGCGGAACAGACACGCACCTAATGCTGGTTGACCTTCGTCCTAAGGGCTTGAAAGGTAACGTAACTGAAGAAGCATTAGAGCGTGCAGGGATCACATGTAACAAAAATGGCATACCATTCGACTCAGAGAAGCCTATGATTACTTCTGGCATTCGTTTAGGTACGCCAGCTGGAACCAGTCGTGGTTTTGGCACTGAAGAATTCAAACTTATCGGTGAATGGATCGGTGATGTTCTTGACGGCTTAGTTGAAAGCCCTGAAGGCAACGCTGAAGTTGAGCAACGTGTTCGCAAGCAAGTTAAAGAGCTTTGCAAACGCTTCCCTCTTTACCGTTAAACCGTTTTTAAGATTTAAATTAAAACCTCATAAATTTTTGGAGAATAAGCAATGGACAATACACTAAAGTTTGCAGACAGCCACGAGTGGGTAAAAGACAACGGTGACGGTACTGTGACTATCGGTATTTCTGAGCACGCTCAAGAGATGCTAGGTGACGTTGTGTTTGTTGACCTGCCTGACACTGATGACGAAATTGAAGCTGGCGAAAGCTTCTCTCTAGTTGAATCAGTGAAAGCTGCTTCTGATATCTACGCACCAATCTCTGGCGAAATCGTAGAAATCAACGAAGAATTAGAAGATAGCCCAGAGCTAATCAACGAAGAACCTTATGAAGGTGGTTGGATTGTTAAAGTGAAGATGTCTGATGCGTCTGAACTAAACAACCTTAAAGATGCGGAAGAATACCTAAGCTCTATCGAAGAAGACTAATAGGTAACCTCATTACGATAAAGCTGCTCTTTTGGAGCAGCTTAATTTTAGGGGCTAGCTCACGGCTCCAGAGAGAAAGTAGAACATATCATGACTGAATTACTTCAAAGCCAATTACTGAAAGACTTGGGTACGCAAAACGAGTTTGTTGCTCGTCATAACGGCCCTAATAAAGCAGACCAGCAAAAAATGCTTGAAGCGATCAACGCGACTAGCTTAGAAGCACTGATCGACGAAACGGTTCCTGCACAAATCCGTCTTGAAAAACCAATGACACTTGCTGCGCCACTGAGCGAAATGGACATGCTGACCTCTCTTAAAGAGATCGCTAACCTAAACCAAGTGAAACGTACTTTCATTGGCCAAGGCTACTACAACACATTCACTCCAAACGTTATTCTACGTAACGTTTTAGAGAACCCAGGCTGGTACACAGCTTACACACCATACCAACCAGAGATTTCTCAAGGTCGTCTTGAAGCTCTACTGAATTACCAACAAATGGTAATGGACTTAACCGGCATGGAAATCGCGAACGCGTCTCTTCTTGATGAAGCGACAGCGGCTGGCGAAGCAATGACACTGTGTAAGCGTGCTGGTAAAAGTAAGAGCAAAGTATTCTTCGTTGCTGACGATGTTCACCCTCAAACACTAGAAGTTGTTAAAACTCGTGCTGAATACATCGGTTTTGAAGTAATGGTTGGTGCTCTTGAAACACTTCCAGAGCAAGACGTATTTGGTGCGTTGGTTCAATACCCTGGTACAACAGGTGAAGTTCGCGACCTAACAGACATCATTGCGAAAGCTCAAGCAAACAAGACTCTTGTAACGGTTGCAACTGACCTACTTGCTTCTGCTCTACTTAAGCCAGCGGGCGAAATGGGCGCAGACGTAGTAATCGGCAGCGCGCAGCGTTTCGGTGTTCCTATGGGTTACGGTGGTCCACACGCTGCATTCATGGGTACTCGTGAAAAGCATAAGCGTACAATGCCAGGTCGTGTAATCGGTGTTTCAATCGATACTCACGGTAACCAAGCACTACGTATGGCAATGCAAACTCGTGAGCAACACATCCGCCGCGAGAAAGCGACATCGAACATCTGTACAGCTCAAGCACTTCTAGCAAATATGGCGTCTTTCTACGCGGTTTACCACGGTGCAGAAGGCCTTCGTACTATTGCTCGTCGTACACACCACATGACAGCTATCCTAGCGGCCGGCCTGACTAAAGCGGGTTACGAGCTAACGAATAACAGCTTCTTTGATACCATCACGCTGAACACAGAAGACAAGACAGATGCACTGTACGCAAAAGCGCAAGCAGCAGACATCAACCTTCGTCGACTTGTTGGCAAAATTGGTATCAGCTTAGATGAAACAACTACAGTCGACGACGTGAATGCCCTATTCGCTATCTTCGACGTTAAAGAAGACGTTCAAGCGCTATCTTCTAACATTGCATCAAATGAGTTTGCAGCAATTCCAGAAAACTGCCGTCGTGAATCAGAGTTCCTAACTCACCCAGTATTCAACACGCACCACAGCGAAACGCAAATGATGCGTTACCTAAAACAGCTTGAGAACAAAGACTTCTCACTAACGCACGGCATGATCCCACTGGGCAGCTGTACAATGAAGCTGAACGCTGCTGCTGAGATGATTCCAGTAACATGGCCTGAGTTTGGTTCTATTCACCCATTCGCACCTCTAGAGCAAGCGGCGGGTTACACAGCATTAGCAAAAGATCTTAAAGAGAAGCTATGCGAAATCACTGGTTACGACGATTTCTCACTACAGCCTAACTCTGGTGCATCTGGCGAATACGCTGGTCTAATCGCGATTCAACGTTACCACGCAAGCCGCGGTGAAGCTCACCGTAACGTTTGTCTGATCCCAAGCTCTGCGCACGGTACTAACCCTGCAACAGCATCAATGGTTTCTATGAAGGTAGTGGTTGTTAAGTGTGATGAAGATGGCAACATCGACATGACAGACCTAGCAGCGAAAATCGAGAAGCACAAAGAAAACCTATCAAGCATCATGATCACTTACCCTTCTACGCACGGCGTATACGAAGAGCAAGTGAAAGAAGTGTGTGAACAAGTACACGCAGCGGGCGGTCAGGTTTACCTAGACGGCGCGAACATGAACGCTCAAGTAGGACTAACTTCACCTGGCTTCATCGGTTCAGACGTATCTCACTTGAACCTACACAAAACATTCTGTATCCCACACGGTGGTGGCGGTCCGGGTATGGGTCCTATCGGTGTTAAATCGCACCTAGCACCTTTCCTACCAGGTCACATCGAAAACGGTGTACAAGGTTCTGACTACGCGGTATCAGCTGCAGATCTAGGTAGTGCTTCAATTCTACCTATCTCTTGGGCTTACATCGCGATGATGGGCGAACCTGGCCTAACAGACGCAACGAAAGTAGCGATTCTGAACGCGAACTACGTGATGGAGAAACTACGTCCTCACTACCCTGTTCTTTACCGTGGCACTAACGGCCGCGTAGCGCACGAATGTATTATCGATATTCGCCCGCTAAAAGAAGACACAGGCATCAGCGAAGAAGATATTGCTAAGCGTCTAATGGACTTCGGTTTCCACGCGCCTACTATGTCTTTCCCAGTAGCTGGCACACTAATGGTAGAGCCAACTGAATCAGAAGACTTAGAAGAGCTAGACCGTTTCTGTGAAGCGATGATCGCAATCCGTCACGAAATGGCAGCAGTAAAAGCGGGTGAATGGCCACTAGACAACAACCCTCTAGTGAACGCACCGCATACACAAGTTGACCTTTCAGGCGCAGAATGGGATCGCCCTTACTCTCGCGAACTGGCTTGCTTCCCATCGAAAGCAACGAAGAACTCGAAGTACTGGCCAACAGTTAACCGTGTAGACAACGTATACGGCGACCGTAACCTAATCTGTTCTTGCCCAAGCATCGATAACTACGAAGACTAGTTTTTGTAGATTTTAAATAAACAAAAGGCGAACCAAATGGTTCGCCTTTTTGTTGTCTGAAATTCGAGTTAAACAAATGCATTGACCTTACCGTAAGGGAAAGGTTTATGGTGAAATGAAATTCACGCTCGATTAGGAAATGATTATGGGATGTTGTAACAAAGCGCCAAAAGGTGGTGCCCCTCTTGGCTTACTTCTAAAAGTCACGCTTGGGATTGGTCTTTTTGTATTTCTGCTGGCTTTGTGGCAGTAGAAAGCTCTCTAAACCCAATCAAACAGAATATGGTACATAGTGTTCAAATTAACTATGCGCGTCGCCGTTCTGCTGGCTATCTCTCAAGCTCAATTTTATTTCGTATGTAAGTTGGGATAGCGAGCTTGTCGTCTAGACTTTCAAATTTTGACTCGGTATTAGCGCCAACAATCTCGTTAAGCTCATCAAAGCTAACTCCGATGACTCTCGATGCCGTCATAAGACCATTAATAAATGACTTCTTTTCACGCTTTTTCTCGACTTCACTCACTGGTATTTCGCAATAGTCACAATATTCTTGAGTGAGTAATGCCAACAACTCAACTTTCGATTCCATATCTATACCTTTAATAGAAATATATCGCCCTATTATCAGACAGTTAAAGAATAAATTCTAGGTAATAGATATAAGCGTAATTTGTGATACCCATTTGAAAATTTAATACGTAAATATCGAAATTTATCATCCGGTTTAATTTCTATTAAAATCATCCACTTACAGATATTAAACTAGTATTTTAACCATAAGAACCTATCCCTATCTCAGAGTTAGTTAAACTCTATAAATCCAATGCTTGACCCTATACGGTAAGGTGTTTATATTGTCGCCCGCCCAACGGGGCACATCCTAAAATACACACCGGCCATCCTGCCATCATTCGTGTATTTATATTGGTGTTGTGAACTTCCATGCTAACGAAACTTCGTCCTTTTACTCGTGAATCGGGTGCGCTTATGCATCTTTCGATTCCAATCATTTTGACTCAAATAGCTACCCAAGCGATGGGGTTTGTCGATACGACAATGGCAGGCCAAGTAAGCCCTGCCGATCTCGCCGCTATCGCACTTGGCACCAGCCTTTGGATCCCAGTGTTACTGCTACTGCGTGGCGTGATTATGGCGCTAACGCCTGTTGTCGCTTACCACCGTGGCGCACGTGACTTTCAAAGTATCTCTGTTGAATTCTTCCAGATGGTTTGGCTCGCATTAATTGCTAGCGTTCTGCTTATCGCTTACTTAGTGAGTGCGAAACCGATCCTAGATTGGATTGGGGTTGCCGCTGAAATCATCCCTATCGGCAGTGACTATGCGTTTGCCCTCGCCTTTGGTGTACCGGGTATTGCCCTGTTCTACACCTTGAACGGTTTCTGTGAAGGTATGAACAACACCAAAGTACCAATGATCATTTCTGTGGTTGGTTTATTGGTGAACATTCCGGTCAACTACGTGCTTATCTACGGTAAGTTCGGCTTCCCTGAAATGGGCGCAGTGGGTTGTGGTTGGGCGACAAGCTTGGTGTACTGGTTAATGTCGGGAATGCTGTATTCCTACATTAAAGGTCATCACCATTACAAGACCATCATCAACTTTTCAGATGCGAAGCCAAAAGCAAAAGAGATGCTTCACCTTCTAAGATTAGGTTTACCTATCGGGATGAACATTGCAGTGTGTGGCAGCATCTTTGCGGTAATCGCACTGATGATTGGTCGTATTGGTGCTGAGAACGTAGCAGCAGCGCAAATTGCACTTAACATTTCCAGCCTAACTTACGTGATTCCTATGAGTATTTCATTTGGTATTACGATTCGTGTTGGACACGCTCTTGGCGAAAAGGACGAACTAGGCGCGATTGAACGTAGCAAAGTCGGTATCTTGGTTGCAGCATTGATTTCATTGCTTTCGGTTGCGATGTTCCTGCTATTCCCAGAGTGGATCATTAGGCTTTACACCACTGACCCTGCGATAAGCGCAACGGCAGCGGTATTGTTGACCTTTACTGCTATGTACCAATTCAGTGATGCATTGCAAACGTCTGCTAACGGCGCACTGCGTGGCTATAAAGATACTAAGATACCAATGATCTTAGCTATCGCTTCATACTGGGGCTTAGCATTACCACTGGGCATGGTATTGGGCCTAACAGACCACATTGTGCCTGCAATGGGTGAAGAAGGCTTTTGGATTGGTATTCTGACGGGATTAAGCGTATCAGCTGCATTGATGTTGCTTCGCTTGCGATACGTAATTAAGAAGCGTGACTTGCCACCAGCAGATGTTGCAATAGAAAGCTAAGATAGACCAATAAGCCAATACAAAAAAGCGCGTTATTGCCATTTGGTAATAACGCGCTTTTTTATTGAATTAGAATAAGCTTTAATCTAAATAGAATCGTTTAGCTGCTCTGGTTAACATTCGTCGTTCACTACACGAACGGTACATTCGCAACCACCAGCAGGACATTCATTTCCGGTAACTCGCCCACCAAAAGAATCATAGATAACATAACACCCAGCAGGCAAAGCATCGTCAATTAGATTGTTGCTATCAAGGTCTGCTTCACTAAATGAATGAGTGTACCCAACGACAGTGTGTCGGTTTCCAACAGCCGATGTTAAATTATCATCTTCAGATAGTGTCAGAAAATCAATCATATCAAGTTCGTCACCTTTGTCCCCTTCACTTTCAGGGCAAAGCGTCCCCCAATCTACTTCAACGCGACCGATACCGAAATCGATAACATAGTCACCTTGGTCATCTGGATTTTCCGCACTAGGATCAAGCCCTGCGATAATAGCTTTAGAAGTCACTTGCGTGATCACGCCTTTCATCGCACCCGCAACACCTTCAAGTACCGCTTCTCTCGCAGATTCCTGAATACCAAGGAATCTTGGAGCAGCCGTGACCGCTAATACTCCGAGTATCACGATCACGATGATTAATTCCATTAAAGTAAATCCGTTTTTCTTCATGACATCCGCATCTTTTGATAACTTAAATATTCGATAACCCAATGAATTACCTATAACTATACACCTCAAATAGGACTCATAACACTCCACGGCTACCGGTTTTTATAACGCTGGTATGTGGTATTTGTTCTCTTTAGAGCCTGCAAAGATAACTGGAAGCGTTGTCACATAAGGTGTCAGCGGGTTTAAATTCGAACAAATACGTGGGGAAACTGAAAGTATCGATGGAAGAAGGTTTAATTGATTTATTTGAACTGAGGCACGCTGCGTATAACCAAAGTTAGACCATTTTTTGACTCGGTCTTTGTGTTTCTCCACTTAAGAAAGCAAGAAATGAAATAGAACCCATAAAAAAACGCGCTACTACCACGGGTAATAGCGCGTATCTATCAATCGTTATGCGACTATCGCAACATTAGTTCACTGCTTTCACGTAAGGAAGCACTCGGAATCCATCACGTACTTTTTGGCTTGGAATGTAATGACGGAAAGCTAAGTTAAACACACCAGAATCGTTCTCTGTTTTGATGTTGTTGACTGCATCATCACCACAACCAAAGCTTACAGTGTAAGTGCCGTCTGCATTTTTCTCAGCCGTGTTTGAGCTAACGTTCGCCACTTCACCAAACATGAAACCTTGCTTGTTGTAGACAGTTACCGACCAAAACGCTTGGTTTTTAGGGTCATCAAAGGTTGCCTGATGACAAGTGTCTGCTGGGAAGTTACCAGAGACTTCGTAGATATTGTCATCTAACTGCGCGCCACCCCAACCGATAGCCGCACCCACTGCGTACTTCTCTTTGGTAAACATCTCTTTTGAAGCATCTTCAGGGCTGGTAAACATACCAAACGTCGCCTGAGCACCATCGCGTTTTAGTAGTTTTGGCATTTCCATCTTAAGGTTTTTCTCGACCTCATCGAATGATTTCTCATCCACTTGCATTGCCATGAATTCGCCGTCTGCTTTTGCATCAATGCTCATCTGATCTTGGATTTTATGAACTTCATCTTTGGTGAACGTCGCATCAGTACGAACGATGACATACACGTGGTCGCCACTGTGAGTAGAAAGATCAAACGTACCAGAACCGTATTGCATTGGCTGAATGCGGTGGTCTTCTGTAATCACTTCCATCGACATGTATTTGCCTTCTGGAATCTCAGGTAGCGTAATCGTCGCGCCTTGCGAAACGTTAATCACAGCCATTGAGTAGTAAGTGTCTCGGTTCATTCGAACCACAGGCTGTTTATCGGTTGGCGTTAGTTCGCGTTTGTGTAGGAATTTATTAACGCCAACAAGCTCTTGGTTTTTCAAATATTGGCGTGACGTTTCGTACACCGCGTAATTGTCGACGGTAGTCACTTCACCATCGGCATTGAAGAACTCTGTCAGAGTTGAAACTTCTTCGGCTGCGTAAGAAGAAAGAGAAACTGCGCTTAAACCTAAAACTACTAATGCTAATTTTTTCATTGTTGACCTCTAATAAAATCGATAACGCTAAATCAATACATAGTCCATTTGTTTTTGTTCGAACAGTTAGTTCGTTAACCGCTCAACTTGTGAACAATGTTATCAAGGCAGCATAAATTAACAAATGACATCGCCGTATAAGAGATATGCAGCAAAGTAATGTTACTTATCAACCTTTATACTTGATTAAAATACAAACAATACAGTAGCCTATTTATAGACCATGCAATTCAGTATTTCCAAGGTGAGTCTTTAACAAAGATATGTTGATCGCGTATGTCGAAATTATTTTCGACTACCCTTAGCAAAGGTGATTTAAATAGTTGCTTTAACTAACAATATTTATCTTTTCGCCATCTGGTGACCTGAATCTCACTTGATTAATTAGTCAATAGGTAAGCAAATGAACCCAACGTTAGACTCTATAAACCAACTAAAGCAGCAGATGGAATCCTCGGTAATTGGCCAGCAGCATATGGTCGACACATTACTGGTTGCGCTACTTACAAATGGTAATGTTCTGTTAGAAGGATTACCCGGAACAGCAAAGACTCGTTCTATCAAATCATTGGCTTCTGCTCTAGAAGTTGACCTTGGTCGTGTTCAATTTACGCCGGATCTTCTTCCTTCGGACGTAACGGGCACAGAGGTGTATCAAGACGTAGATGGCAAACCGACGCTTACCTTCCAACCGGGCCCAGTTTTCAACAACCTATTACTGGCCGATGAGATCAACCGATCTCCAGCAAAGGTACAAGCTGCATTGCTGGAAGCAATGGAAGAGCGACAAATCACTGTTGCTGGTAAGACTTACAAACTGCCTGACCTATTCATGGTTTTAGCGACACAAAACCCGGTTGAACAAGAAGGGACCTACCCGTTGCCAGAAGCGCAAATGGACAGGTTTATCATGAAAATAAATCTCGATTATCCAGATGCGGATGCCGAAGAACAGATCATTAAGATGGTTCGCAGTGAGGAAAAACCAAGTGCAGCGAAGCCTGCTCCTATTGATCCTCAATGTATTTTTGATGCTCGTGATCAACTGCGCGACATTCATTGTAGCGACGCGGTTCTTAAGTACATTGTCGCGATTGTGGTGGCAACACGACAACCAGAGTTGTACCCAGAGTCACCCCTTTCACAATGGATTGGTGTTGGCTCAAGCCCGCGTGCAACCATCGCGTTAGACAAGTGTTCACGAGCGATGGCATGGCTAAACGGTAAGGACTTTGTTGACCCTGATGATGTTCGTAAAGTGGTTCATGGGGTTCTGCGTCACCGCCTGATTCTGTCTTACGATGCACTTGCTGAGGGCGTCAGTTCAGACCGAGTTATCGATGAGATTTTGTCTCAAGTTGCAGTAGCGTAATGCGAGAGGTCACCATGGAGACGAAACCAACACTTGATCCTGATATCTATATCAATCTAAAGGCATTGCGATTGTTGAAATACAAGGCGCATGGCTTTGACTTTCTGCCTAATCAGCCAATCAACAGTGCGTTAACGGGTCGTCATGTATCTAAGCTACGTGGACGTGGATTGAATTTTGAAGAGATGCGTCACTACCAAATTGGTGACGATATTCGCACCATGGATTGGAAAGTGACCAATAGAACGGGCAAGCCACACGTCAAAATATTCTCTGAAGAGCGCGAGCGTAACGTTTACGTCATGGTCGATCAGCGCACGAGTATGTTCTTTGGCAGCACAGGTCGAATGAAATCTGTAGTTGCTGCAGAAATCGCTGCTTTGATCGCTTGGAAAGTCATAGACAGTACCGATCGTGTGGGCGCCATTATTTATAACGACAGCACTGCTCTGCCTATTTCACCGCAACGCAGCGCAAATCACGTACTCAAAATACTCAATGAAATTGCGAGTAAGAATCAGCAGCTCAAAGCGGGAAAGGCGCAAGACACACAATCCAATTCGTTCGCCAAATTGTTTCATCAGGCGCAGAGGTTGGTTAAGCATGATGGGTTAGTGATCTTGATTACCGATGGCTACGGCTATAACGAGCGTAGCGAAGAGCAAATCAAGGCTTTGTGTCAGCACAACGATGTGGTGTTGTGTCATGTTACCGACCCACTGGAGCATGATTTAGCCACGCTGAATAAGATGGTACTCAGCGATGGGCAATTGCAATTATTCGTATCAGGCCAAGAAGCACAGTTACGCGATGCGTTTGCCAAAGACGTGGTTCAAGCCATAGATAATTTCACGGCAGTGGCGAAGAAATATCGAATCCCTGTATTGCCATTCAACACCGTCGATCCAACCGATGTTCAGCTTAGAAAAGCACTCGGCGCGAGTTAAATAACTGAGAATGCAGACTATGACGACTAACACTGGGCTTGAGCCTTTACAGCCAGAGAACGTGAATCCATTGATGGCCTCTTTGTCTGAGCCTTCTTTGCCAGAAAGTATCTCGTGGCTACCGAATGCACCAGGCTGGTACTGGCTGCTCTTGTTGCTGTTTTGCTTCGCTTTATATCGTGTCTATTTAGTTATTCAAAAGTACCTAGCAAACACATACCGACGCGCTGCCTTGGTAGAACTCGAGCAACTCTCTTTAGAGGCTCAATCCGGTGACATTTCATCATTTCAAAAGCTACCACAACTGCTACGAAGAACCGCATTGTACGCCTTTCCTCGTGCAGAGGTCGCCCCTTTAACTGGTACAGATTGGGAAAAATGGTTAGACGACCATTGCACTAATCGCCAATTTTCAACCGAGTTCTCTACATTAGAACTTTCAGGCGTACTTGCTCAACTCGCCTACTCTTCAGCAGCGACATTAACGGAAGAAAAACGAAACGCCATCATGGAGAACGTTGCACTTTGGATAAAGCATCACGAGGTGTCACATGATTGAATTTGAATACCCGATAGCGTTTGCACTGCTCTGCTTACCCTTTGCCGTGTATTGGTTATTGCCTGTTTACAAAGAGTCAAAAAGCGCGATTCAAGTGCCCTTTTTCGATCGCCTGATTGCCGTGTCTTCACAGGAGCCCTCTGAAACCGCGGTCAAGATGAGCCGCCGTAAAGTGCAATGGCTATTGGTCATTATCAGCTATCTTGCTCTTATCGTTGCGATTGCCAAACCGATGTGGGTAGGCGAACCAATTGAACAAAAGAAATCCGCTCGTGAAATTATGGTCGCACTTGATCTGTCAGGCTCGATGTCAGAAGAGGACTTTGCCGATAAACAAGGTAACAAACACGACCGTTTAACGATTGCAAAGCAGGTGTTGCGCGAGTTCGCGGCCCAGCGAGAACATGACCGATTAGGGTTAATATTGTTTGCCGATTCAGCTTATGTTCAAGCACCATTTACTGAAGATATTAACGTTTGGCAATCGCTGCTCGAAGACGTTGAGCTTGGCTACGCCGGATTTCAAACCGCTTTTGGTGATGCGATTGGCTTATCAATTGCCATATTCGAACAAGAACAGAGCCGCCAACGAGTGATGATTCTGCTAACCGATGGTGATGACACAAGCTCGAAAATGCCTCCTGTCAAAGCCGCCGAAATCGCCGCCAAATATGGCGTTAAGATTTACACCATTGCAATTGGTGACCCGAGTACCAAAGGTCGCTACAAGATGGATCTTCCAACATTGGAGAAGGTATCAGCCGCAACTGGCGGGCAGATGTTTCATGCCATGGACCGAAAGCAACTCGAACAAGCTTACGCAACGATAGATGAACTAGAACAGCAAGAGTTCGAACTTTTATCTCACCGTCCAAAACACAGCTTGCACCACTATGCATTTGGCGTGTGTCTGGTGAGCAACCTATTCGCTGCCTTAATCGTGTTTGGTGCAAATCTGCGTCGTAAAAAAGAAATAAAGCGCGTTATTCGCCGCAGAGAGGAGCTAACCAATGACTGATTTCAATACATGGTTTGGTGGCGATATCACCCAGTTTCATTTCATGCGCCCATTATGGTTGTTAGCACTGGTCCCGTTCGTGTTGTTTTATCGCGCACTCGTTCAACAAGACGATTTAGTCGCACAGTGGCAGCCTGTGATGTCTAAAAACATGGTGGAACATCTGTCTCTCAACCAAAATCGAGCGCGTATGGTTTCTCCTAATCGATTGTTTTTGGTGTTTGCGGTTCTCGCTACGCTCATTATGGCGGGTCCAACGTGGCAGCAACAACCTTCACCATTTTTCGAAGACAATTCCGAGCTGGTGATCGCCTTGGATGTCTCTGATTCAATGAATAAAACCGACATTCAGCCGTCACGATTAGAGCGTGCTAAACAGAAGATCAATCAGCTTGTTGAAATGCGCGGCGATGCAAAAACTGGTTTAGTCATATACGGCGGCAGTGCGCATGTCGCTATGCCTGTCACCAAAGACAAAGAGTTAACGCGATACTTCCTTGATGTATTGGATGGAAGCTTGTTGCCAGATAACGAGAGCAAACCGGCTTCGGTGTTAAAGCCAACGCTCGAGCTAATCTCACAAGCAAAAGCACCATCAACGGTTTTGATATTGACGGACAAGACCAATGACCAAGCGATAGAAGAATTCACTAAAGCGTTTGAACAACAGCAACACCAAGTGATCGTTTGGGCGATGGGTGAAAACCCACAAAGTGGCGGAAATGGCACGGCAGGTTTAACAGAAACTCAACTCGCTTCACTGTCACAACTGGCGCAAGCCGGTCATGGAAACATGGTTTCATTCACCCACGACGCTAGCGATGTAGACGCGGTTTATCAAGGCATTCAAAACAACCTGTTTGCGGTCAGCGATAACGCCCTACCTTGGTTAGACGCGGGCTATTGGTTGCTGTTCTTGTTGCTGCCTATCCAATTGATGTGGTTTAGAAAAGGGTGGACGCTACAGTGGTAAATAATAAACAGGTAGTGAATCATGAGTTCGGTAATCTGACGAAGCCAACCTCTTCGACTCCGAACCAATCCAGTCGTTTAGCTTGGTTATCCAAACTTAAGTCAAGGCACTTGTTGCTTGTGCTTATCGCAGGAAATCTGATTTGGGGAATTGCCGATAAGCACTCATTTTTTGATTTTTGGCTATCCAACGATCAACACGCTTATGTCGAGTTCAAGCAAGGCAACTACGCGCAAAGTGCCGCTCTGTTCGATGATCCAACATGGAAAGCCTATAGCCGTTATTTGTCAGGTGATTTCCTTGGCGCGATTGACCAATTAAGCACACAAGCTAGTGAACAAGGTGGCGAACCGGCAGCGCTGACTGATTTCGCTAAGTTAATCGTCGCGAACAGCTACGCTCATACAGCTCAATTTGATAAAGCTACTGCGCTTTACAACGAACTGTTGAGCAACGAAACGTATTCAGAACAAGCGACCAACAACCTAGCCGTTGTGGAAGCTGCGATAGAGAAGATTAAGAACACACCACCGACAAAACAAGATTCAGAAAAAGTCATTGATGATAGGAAATTGGTCGACGACGAACCAAAAGAAGGGAGTCAGAAAGCGCTCGTGATCTCTGACCAAGTCTGGCTAAAACAGGTCAGACAAAATCCATCTAAGTTTCTAAGACAAAAATTTCAGCAGGAATACAGCAATGAACAAAACTAAATCGACAATCCGAGCATTCGACCTTCTGAAATGTTGGTTTGCTGTCTTATCCGCGATGGTGCTTTTAATTTCAATGCCAGCAAGTGCTATTAACCTAGACCAGCTTGTCAGTGACGGTGAATTGAAGCTTTATGTTGAAATTAAAGCTCAAGATGTCGCTGTGAAACAACAAGTCGCACTCGACGTTGAAGTATTGAGTACCCGCCCCTTTCAAGAAGAGTTGGTATTACCTTACTTAGATATACCCAACACAGTCGTAAAGAAAGATGAGCAGAAAGTCGCTCGTTCAGCACGTACAATTGAAGGCATTAAGTGGTTTACACAAAAAGCACGCTACTATTTGTACCCAATGCAAGCTGGCGAGTTTACTGTTCCTGAATTGAGCATCCCCGTTAGTGTAGAGCTGACCAGCGACAACGTTGTTGAAGGTGCGATTCAATCTCAACCCATTAACTTTACATCCAAAATGCCCGTGAGCAACATTGATACAGACGCGTTGATTGTTAGCCCAAATGCTGAGCTTTCAATATCAACCGATCGTCCGTTTACCGACGAATTCGAAGTTGGCCACGCTGTCACTGCAACGTATACATTAAGCGTGGCAAACTCACACATGATGTTGCTGCCGGAGATCAACATCCCAGAAATTTCCGGTGTTGAGTTGTATCGCAAGCCAGCAATCAAAGAAAACGTGTTTAATCGCCTGAATAAAAGCAACACCGCGACACTCAAACAACAGGTAACGTTAATTCTTCAAGAACAAGGGAAAGTCGTCTTACCAAAACAGACCATGACGTGGTGGAACACAAAAACCAATCAGCTGGAATCGTTAACTGTAGAGCAGCAAACGCTTCAAGTCGGTGACGCAAAGTTATTAGACTCGCTAAGTAACACTCTAGGATCGAGCGATCGGGCTCAGACCTTATCGAATTGGTTGAGTCAATATTGGCATTACTTGATCATCGCTGGAGTATTCCTTGCTGCGATTGCTCGCCTGATCGGAAAGCATTTTATTGATTTAAAGCGTTATTTTGTAGCACGCCAGCAATTGAATACCAAAAAGCTGAGTATTCAATTTTGTCGACACGTTGAAGAAAAGCAATACAGCAAAGCAGTGCAAACTATTTATGAGATTACGGGGCGAAAAACCTTTGTGAAAGACACGCTTCAACTACCTCTAGATTCTGAATCAAACGACATTTGGAAGAAGCTATTGAAGCTTGGCTACGCAAAAAATACTGAAGGGCCAGTTTCAGCTTCCCTCTCAGTTTCACTAGCAGAAGCCAAAACACTGTTAAAAGCCATAAATGACTTGCCCAAAACCCGAAGAGCACCGTTTAGGTTTAACTGGAATCTGAACTAAGCGGTCAATATAACTAGGCTGCGGTGTTAGCAAAGACGTTGGGGTCAACTTTCACAAACAACGTCTTCAATAACGGACACGACTAAGTTCTTGAACCATTGATGTGCTGGGCTGGTAACGGTTCTTTTATGCTCAATCAAAAACAGCTCGAACATTAACTCGGGAACATTATCTAGAGAGAATATAGGCACTATCTTGTCGCCTATTCCCTCTAGTTCCGTCAACTTGTGGGTCGCAACCAAAATTGTATTCGAACTCTGCATCACTTCCACCAGCGTAAGCAGCTGTCCGCTTTTAAATGCAATATCTCTCTGCATTCCATTCTTAACTAAGTAAGTGTCTACAGGGTGTTGCAGCCCGTAGTTCGAGCGAATATCGAGCGTGAGGTCTACAAAACGAGATTCGAGGCACTGCTCAAGCGTGACATTTTTAGCTTTCGCTAAAGGGTGATTTTCTGAAACATAAAATACCGGATAGATCTGGCCAAGACTCACGTATGGGAATTCGATTGGATTGCTCGGGGCTTCGATGTGAATAGTAAAATCCACATCTCGTGATAACAGTTGGCTAGTAGGCGTTTTTGCAATCGGATATTCGATAAGACTCGCGTTCGGAGCATCGTGCATGAACCGTTCAGCAAGGGGCACAGAAAGCATCCGACTCATCAATGGCGGTACAGAAACAACAAAGGTTTGAACACATTCAGCAGGATCAAACGCAGATTTCGTTACTAGGCTTCGCATAGCCAATAGCAACTCTTCTAAAGGTGCTTGCAGTTCTAGCGCTTTTTGCGTGGGCACTAAGCCATTCGACTCTCGATAGAACAGTGGATCATCAAACAACTCTCGCAAACGACTTAACGTACGACTCATCGCAGGCTGAGAAAGATACAAGGTGTTGGCAGCTCGCGTTACGTTCCTCTCTTTGATTAAAACACTTAACGACACCAATAAGTTTAGGTCCAACCGAGAAAGCTGTTGTTCGATAGTCATCATAAGACATGCATCCGAGTAATATCACTCGTTAAATAATTGCACCATTGTGACTAACAAACAAGTAGTGATGATAACTGGCTAAACGTTTCGTTCAATAATGCGAGCTATTCAGTCGATACGCCCTACTTTACTGTCATTTTTAATACCCGTTATTCCTCAATCTTGAGCAAGGATGTGACCCATTTTTGTAGCGGGTCTTCGTTATATCTCGGGTGCCAAGCAGCCACCACATCAAAGCTTTCTGGGGAGTGCTCCATTGGGATCGTCACCAAATTGAACCCTTCAATAGCTCTGGATGGTAAGAACGCAATAGAATCTGTGGTGTTTAAATACATGGGTACAATGGAGAAACACGGTGCGGAGACCACGACATTGCGCTTTAACCCAAACTGACCGAACCATTCATCAATCGACCCTTTAAAGTTTGGACGCGATGGTGATGCAATAATAGTGGGATAAGTCGCCACTTCCTCTAATGAAGGTGTGGTTTGTGCTATTGAAGCATGAGGTGATGCAACACACACATGATGCTCCTCAAACAACTTAATGACTTTGTAGCTATCAGGAATATAGTCAGGGAACGCGATAGCTAAATTGACCTTCCCGCTTTCCATTAGCTCATGCAAATTATCAATTTCAAAATCACGCACAATCAGCTTTAAGTTCGGTGCTTGTTCCCTTAACTGCGCGATTAAACTTGGTAAAATGATCTGCTGTGCGTAGTCTGTTGCCGCAATAACGAATGCCCCTTTGGCTTTTTGTGGTACGAAATTTGTTTTAGATAACAACAAATTGAAGTCGATCAGCAAACGATCGACACCGACAGATAACTCTTGTGCGAAGGTGGTCGGAACAAAGCCGTTGGTTTTTCTCACAAACAACCTATCGTCAAACACTTCTCGCAGTTTCTTCAAATGCTCACTGACAGCTTGCTGAGTCATCCCCAATTGATTCGCAGCTTTGGACGCGTTCTCTTCACGGATTAAAGCTTGGAAAACTCTAAGCTGCTTAATGTCTAATCGGTCTAGTTTGCTCACACGCACTCGCTTCGGTGTAGTTGGATTCCATGTCAGTGTAACACTCAACAAAAAAAACCAGTAACACTCACAATTAGACTTTGTTTCTACTTGTTTAGAGGTTTGGTTAAAGTTCTTCCATCGAAACGAAACATATACAGATCGGAGAACAACATGAAAACAATCATTCTAATTGGCGCACGTGGCAAGATGGGTCAAGCAGCATTAATGGGACTAGGCAACCATAACGTTATCACTGCGGGTCGCTCTGGCGATGTCGACCACATCGTAGATATCACTGACCCGCAATCAATTGAGGCACTTTACAAAAAAGTCGGACACTTTGATGCAGTTGTTAACACCGTTGGCTTGTGTGAATACAACACCTTTGCGGATATGGCTGAAGATCAATGGATGACCACGGTAATGAGCAAAATGATGGGACAAATCAACCTTGTTCGCATCGGCCAAAAGTACATTGCTGATGGCGGTTCATTTACTCTAATTAGCGGTATCTTGAATGTTAAACCTATTCCTTTTGCGATTGCTGATGCTACCACTAGCGGCGCAATTGATACCTTCGTTAAGACTGTCGCTTATGAAATGCCAAGAAACACACGTATCAATGTCATTAACCCGACTGTTCTTGCTGAAGCGTGGGATGTTTACGGTGAAATGATGCCAGGTTTTGAACCTGTACCAAGCAAACTTGTTGGCAAAGCGTTTGAGCGCTCGGTCGATGGCTTTCTTACTGGTGAAGTGATTTTCGTAGACGCGTAATGCACGAACATTAGCTACTATCCTGCAACTAAAAAGGCGAACCCATCGGTTCGCCTTTCTGTTTAAATAATCGTATTTATCGATTCGATTTATCGATTTATCGCCAAATATGAGCCAGCTGCAATCATTATTCCACCAGCACTTTGGTTTAACCTTTTATGTGCGCGTGGCGTTTTCAGCAAACTTGCCATTCTGCCCGCGCCTACCGCGATAAGCATTAAACCGGACATCAGAGCAACAGATGCTAGCGCAGAAACCAAGACAATATCTTGTGAGCGCAGAACAGTCAGATCAATGAAAGTCGGCAAGAACGAAATATAAAACAGAATCACTTTAGGGTTCGATGCTGAAATCAAAAAGCCTTGCGCGAAACTCGCGAGTTCGGATTTCTGACTCTGTTTGGCCGCAAGTTCCGCAGAGCCTTGCACTTCAGGTAGGCTCTTAAACATCTTGTAGCCCAAGTAAATCAAATAAGCTGCACCGACGTAGCGAATCACCTCAAACGCAATCGACCAATTCTCGGCAATCGTTGCTAGACCAAAACAGGCAAGCGCAAGGTAAATAAGATCACTGCATATCATACCTAACGAAAGCGTGACGCACTTTCGCCACCCTTGAACCATAGCACGAGCTAAAATGGCAAATACGCCAGGCCCCGGAGTAATACCAAATATAAACATGGCAATAAAGAATGTAATCGCACTTTCTAATGACATTGGACTGTCCTTTTCTATAACCCAACATAATTGATCATGAACGTATCATGGAGCTTCGATTCTGGTAAAGAACGTTTTTGACTAAGTTCGATTTACACAACTCATGTTTTGAATAAGTGTCGCACGTAATTTACCCACCAGACTTAATTAAACCTAGAACCTAAGTGCTTTTCGTTAGGGCATAAAAAAGGCGAACCTATTGGCTCGCCTTGATCATTTTATTGGTCAGAATCGTTTAGTCGTTACGAATAGGTGATAATAGCTCAGGGTTAACCACCAAGTTTCTCACACCGTGGGCGTGGTCTTCGTTAAAGTCATTGCCTTCACACCAGCTCCCCACTGTCGCGATGTTTACTTTCGCTACTTGTGGACGAACGCTCCATGTTACTTGGAAAGGTGAACCTTGCTCATTATAACCAGGACCCGTTGTAGAGCCTGCGTATTGAATCGCTGAGCCCGTATCTTGTGGGATGTTTGGCGCTTGGTGTAAGCCGTTCACTTTTGAATGTTTAGCGAGCGCTTCAAAGTCGAGTGCTTTGTCATCATTCACTAAGACTAAAACTTGGGTTTCTACACGCAGTTGCGGGTTGGTAATTGCGTCGTTAAAACAAGCACCCAGTGTTTCACCCGGTTCAACTTGCGCCGTTGAATAAACATAGTGAACTTCAATGGTGTCGCCCGAATGCAAAGAACCATGATCGCTCGGACAAACCTTACCCTCAAATGGTTTCAGCTCAGCTGAACTCAACTTACCTGTGTATTTAAAACCACTCTGGAAGCCCTTCCCATCACCATTGCCAGCGTATTGAGTAAACTCGCCGCCTTTGTGCTCAGCGTTCTTATGGAAGTGAATATTACATAAGTTCATTGCTGTTGAATCAGGGGCATCCGAAAACAGCCTGGTATTTGTTCCTTTCAATGAACCCAAATCTCGTGGGGCTTGCGGGCCAAAACCTTGCCCTTGGGTGTTTTCAGAAAGCTTCGCTCTTTGCTCTGCGATAACACCATCTGATACAGACTCATGGCTCGTGTCTGATGCATTTGCATGAGCTGACAACATCACCATCGCGACACTTAAAAACACACTCTTATTCTTCATTTTTCTTCCCTAGAATATTGATAACTAAACCTAACCGCACTTAACAGCAAACATCTTACTATGCTCGTAAGTGAATATAAGATTTGTCTTTGTAAGATTAGATTTCATTGCTTACTTTGGGATGAGTATTAGAACCCTTGATGCATATAACAAGTCAAACAGGGTAAATTCGGCGAGTCCCTTCCAGAACTAATAATTTCCTATTTTCGTTAACCGTCGCCTGACTCAAACGCTCAGATGAGTAAACACGATTCTTAGTTAGAACGGTGGCCAGATTTAGAAGATCAAAAAAGGCGAACCACTTGGCTCGCCTTCACGTCTCATTCTATCTATTAGGTTGGCGTTCTTGGTTAACGGTTTAACCATTTCCGGTGGCAAATATCCCAAACGTCATGACGTTCAATGCATCTGTCACGCCCTCTAGTGATTTAATCACGGTCTTAGTCGGTTTGTTATGACGAATAAAATAGCTTCCGATGCCTTTTTCACTGCCACTCTTAGCATCGCTTTCCGTTGTTTCTGTCGCTGCTATTTGAGAAGGCTGCACTGATTCTGGCTTTGCACTAGCGTGAGCTATCGTGTCTTTATTTGAATCAAGGTTAGTGAGTGGTTGATGATTAACGATTGAATCATGGGAAGAATCAACGCTGGTCTCAGCATTTGTATCCTTTGAAGTCTCGAGATCACTCTCTCCCTCTACGCTTTTCGACATAGCGTCTTCGTTGCTCAATGTCTTGTCGTCTAGCTGATGATTACTCGTTGACGAACAAGCTGTTAAGAAAAACAGACCAACGATGAATATGAGTAAGTTTCTCATCATAATGATAAAGCGCGAATTAATAAAACATTGTTCGATTGTATTTTATTTGGCTGACGACATCCAGTGATAAGCGAAGTAAACACGAAAAGTCGCGTTCTTGAAGAGTAAACAAATGCGTACGGGTTTAGAGCTAAAGCCTAATAATTCGAGAGCTCAATCAGGTTACCATCAGGATCTCGAATATAAACAGAGACAATTTTTCCTGTTGCACCTGTTCGTGGTACGGGTCCCTCTTCTATCACAACACCTTTCGCTTGGATATGTTCGACAACTTCAGCAATTGGTGTATTGGTAACAAAGCAGAGGTCTGCACTTCCGACCTGAACACGCCTTGCCTTTGGCTCGAACTCGCTACCACTGAGGTGTAAATTGATCTTCTGCGTCCCAAATGACAACGCCAGCCTGCCCTCTCCAAATTCGATAGGCTTCATTCCAAGCACCCGTTGGTAAAAGTCGACCGTAACTTGTAAATCACTCACGGTTAATACCAAATGATCCAGCTGACTGATTTCCATCATTACCTTCCTGTAACTAAGAGTGATAAGGGCTTATTGGCGGTTACTAGGCATAGCTAGGTGAATAATGCCATTCGACAACCCACATAACTCATAACAGACATGTAGGTTGGAATGACTTAACTTAGCCTTCGCGCTTACTGAGCGTGTAGGAAACTAAACTATCATCACCTACCTTGAACACCCAAACATTCTCGCCATCTACAAATTGAAATTGATTGGTTGATTCAGTCGGCTTTAATTTACCAATAAATTCAGACAATACTGGCCCGTTGATAATAAAGCTTCCTTCTGAAATATTCGCATCCAGATCGCCCTTTCACTCTCCCGTAGTTTGGCCCGTCATAGATGCAACCAGTGCTAGATAATATTCAGACCAAAGACGTCTTTTACATCGAACAATACCTTTTGCGTTCTTTCTCTAGAGACTTGGGTGCCATTGCGTAAAATTTCGATGAGTTGCGCTTTATCATCCAATAACTCAGATCTTCTTTCACGAATAGGACGAAGCATCTCCTGTAAACACTCTTCCAACACTCTCTTAGTTTGTCCATCGCCTAGCCCACCTGTTTGGTAATGCTCTTTTAGTTGACTGACATAGTTAGCGTCTGTGTGAAAAGCATCAAGATAAGTGAACACGATATTGCCTTCTACCTTGCCTGGGTCTTCAATTCGTAGATGATTTGGATCGGTATACATGGATTTGACTGCAGCTCTGATCTCTTTCTCTGTCGCACCAAGATTAATCGCGTTACCCATCGATTTAGACATTTTACTTTTACCATCGGTACTAGGGAGGCGAGATGCATTGCTGAGAAGCGGTCTGCATTCATTCAAGATTGGTTTGCCAGCGAGCGAATTAACCTTTCTTGCAATCTCATTGGTTTGTTCTAACATCGGCAGTTGATCATCACCGACAGGCACTAAAGTCGCGTTGAAAGCGGTGATGTCTGCCGCCTGTGAGATGGGATAAGTGAGGAAGCCTGCTGGAATTGAACGTCCAAACTCTTTGTTCTGAATTTCGCTTTTGACTGTTGGATTACGTTCCAAGCGAGCGATAGAAACAAGATTGCTGTAAAACATGGTGAGCTCAGCTAACACCGGCAACTGTGATTGCAGACAAATCGTGGTCTTGGTCGGGTCGATACCCACCGCAAGATAATCAGCGACCACATTAAGAATATTGGACGAAACCTTCGAAGGATTATGGGCATTGTCGGTAAGCCCTTGCATGTCGGCAACCAATATCGTTTGGTCGTGAATATGCTGCAAAGAGACTCTTTGTTTAAGTGAACCGACATAATGACCCAAATGCAAAGGCCCTGTTGCTCTATCGCCAGTGAGAATAATCTCAGGCTTGTTGGTATGGCTGTTGCTGTCGATATGGCTGTTTGAGTTGGTATTCATGGTGTATCTCCAAGTTAGAAAGGCTACTGGAGATAAAAAGAGGCGACATTTTTGATGACATTCTTAGCTACCGTCCAGCAGCTAAAGAATGTGAGTATTCCGTGCTGCTCTGTTAAGAGCACCACCAAAAGAAAATTGAAGTTGAAGCAGAATTAAATTTCATGGTTAAAACCTATCAACAATACAGACGAGCGACAACTGTTATTTACGCGCACCAAGAAAATAGGTTTTAAGATTAACAGGTTATAGGCTTAATCTTTACTGGAACACAGTTCAGTGATTCGGTCACACATAGCTTGGTTGACTGTGAAGTGGGTGTTGAGGAATGCTAGTTGAGCAAGTGCCGATTCAGCAGTGCGCTCGTAGCCTTGGGTAAAGGTTGGTAGCAATTGGGCAAACTTAGGAAAGCGTGCTTCTAGCCTTCTATCCGACATAAATTCATCAACGAATTCAGGCTCAGACTGTTCAGTGTGATCCACAAGATCGATCAAACGATCCAGAGCGTAAGATTGAACGAACCGACTGCCCGACAGCTTTTCGCCTCGCTTATAACGAGACATACCCACGTAAAGATTGGTTAGTGCCTCACCAATGATCCACTCTTGGGAGCTTGCGTGTGCCTCGCCTTTTGCTGGTGGAGCACAACACTGCGTATCAAATTCAGTTTGCTGCCAAACAATGCGCCCTTCAGCAAATGGGATATGCGCTAACTCGTGGGGTTCAAACACCGCAAACTCACAAAAGACTCCGTCAGCGTACAGAACTTTATAGCCATCGACGGTATTTCTCACTGCGTAGTCGATTGGGTGAATATCAGATAGCCAATGCAAACTATCTAAGAAATACTGCTTGTGCCCTGTTTGCACTATCGCGAAAAAATCGACATCTGAATACTGATCAAGTCGTTCTGTTTCGATACCTACTGAGCCCAATCCCAGCAAAGCATGAGCCTTACCCGATGCATCCAAAGACTCTCCGATAGCATCTAAACGCTGGAGTAATTTTTCTGGTGTGTTTATGTGTCTTGTCTGTATCACTTTATCCGTTTGCATTGCTCAATCCCTATCAAGTTGAATGCCACTCAACCTAACTGATAGTTAGAACATCTAAGAAGCTTAATTTATAAAATGTGTGTTTTGGATAACGATCTGCGCAAGTTATTGTTTGAATTACGGTGGGATTTAGAGGTGAGAAAGAGTGTGTTTAAGCTATAAACAACACTCTTCTATCATGACTTATTTTTTGACAGCTTGTATTTGTAACAACTGATATTTACAAACAATTAGACGATAAAAGCTTTAGGGTTAAACCGATGACTTCGCTAAGTAATCAGCCATTTCTTGTGGTGGCACCATGCCGCCGCCTGTCGCCCACACAAGGTGTGTTGCATTCGCTAGCGTCGACTCATCAATCTGTAGGCGAGCAAGGTACTCACTATTTTGCTCAACATGAATCGCACCCGGCATGCCCGCTAGCGCTGAAGGCTCAAGTTGAATGCCCTCTGCTTGATTCAGCTCACCTAGCAATTGGTACATGCGTTCATCGGTTAATGTGTAATAACCATCAAGCAAACGCTCCATCGCGCGACCGACAAAGCCAGATGCTCGACCCACCGCCAAACCATCCGCAGCTGTCAGGTTGTCGATACCAAGATCTTGCACCGCAATCTCATCATGCAATCCCGTATGAACACCAAGCAACATACAAGGTGAATGAGTCGGTTCAGCAAAAATACAATGGACATGATCACCAAAGGCCATCTTCAAGCCAAATGCGACACCACCGGGACCACCACCTACCCCGCATGGCAAGTAAACAAATAACGGGTGTTCTTTATCTACTGAAATGTGTTGTTGCTCAAATTGCTGTTTGAGCCTTTGCCCTGCCACCGAATAACCAAGGAACAGGGTTTGCGAGTTTTCATCATCAATGAAAAAGCATCGTGGATCTTGCTCTGCTTCTTTACGTCCTTGCTCCACCGCAACGCCATAATCTTGTTCATATTCAACAACGTTGACGCCATGCTCTCGAAGTTTGCTTTTCTTCCAAGTTCTCGCATCTGCCGACATATGAACAGAGACAGTAAAGCCTAATTTGGCACTCATGATACCGATTGACATGCCTAGATTACCTGTGGAGCCTACCGCAATGCTGTATTGTTGGAAGAAGTCACGAAACTCAGGTTCGAGCAACTTACTGTAGTCATCGCTCTCACACAGTAACCCGGCTTCAATCGCAAGCTTCTCGGCATGCGTTAGTACTTCATAAATACCACCGCGAGCTTTGATTGAACCTGAAATTGGCAAATGGCTGTCTTTCTTCATCATCAAACGCCCTTTTATAGGCTGCTGATAATGCGCTTCCAATATTGATTTCATAGATGGAATATCAACAAGCTCAGACTCGATGATGCCATTGGTCGCTTGAGTTTCCGGAAACGCCTTAGCTAGATAAGGAGCAAACCTTTGTAGCCTCATGCTTGCATCGTGAATATCTTGTTCGCCTAATCCCACATAGGGTAAACCTTGCTCCAAAGTCGTGATGTTTGGGTTAAACCAAGTCACTTCATCGAGTGCCGCTAATCGTTGAAGCAGTGGGAAATCTGAGATGAGCTTGTCGATATTCAATACAGTCATGGGTGACCTTTTCTGGCTAAGCGCGTACTGCGCAGATTCAATCATTAGTAAACCTATTTAAACGGGATTTTGGTGTTTGTTCAACCGACGAAAAATCACACTTGCATGAACTGAATTCATCTATTAATTAAAATTTAGGAAATTAACGCAACCAAAGTAACTTATGATTAACTATGAGTCATAGATAGAGCTATGATATGACATTGACGATGTGTATCGAAATCCTCTTGCTTGAATCAAGGTGCCCTTAACGAAATGTATACCGAAGACAGCCTGTACTCTAAAAATCAACGCTTAAACAGCCACCAGCTGTCAAAACTGCACACGTTTGAAGTGGCAGCTCGACATGGTTCTTTTTCGCTTGCAGCCCAAGAGCTATCGATGACACCAAGTGCGGTTTCTCATCGTATCAACAAGCTCGAAAGAGAGATGGATATACAGCTGTTTGAACGTGCGCACCGCAGAATCACACTGACAAGCGAAGGCAAACGCATCTATGCCGCATTGAGCCGCACCTTGAATGATCTAAACCAAGAGATTTTAGATGTTAAGAACGAAGAAATATCGGGCACACTCACGATCTATTCACGACCGACATTTGCACAGAGTTGGCTAGTACCTCGGATAGCGAACTTCAAACAACGTTACCCATCAATCACATTGAAACTGCTCACTGGCAATGAAAATATCAGCTTTCAAGGACACGGTATCGATATTGCTATCTATTTCGATGATCTTTTTCCCGATAAACTTTTCTGCCAAGCATTCATGCACGAGAGCATGACTCCGGTTTGTACCGCTCAATACGCTGAGTTACACGGGCTTAATCAACAGCCAGAGAGCCTCAATCGAGCAACGTTACTGCACGACAACCAAGCATGGAACTACGACTCAAACCGCAATGAATGGGAAGTGTGGGCACAAGCGAACCAACTCGGTACTGTACAGTCCAATTCAAATATAGAATTTGACCGTTCAGATCTCGCAATCCTAGCAGCCATAAACAATGCCGGTATTGCGATTGGGCGATATAGCGTCGTATCGAAATATCTTGAAGACAATACGCTTATCGCGCCATTTAACGAACCACCCGTGACGTGCAAACAGCAGTACTATTTCGCGACGCCTTCAGAGCACCAATCACCAAAAGTTAAAATGTTTATTGAATGGGCTTTTGAGCAAAGAGATCAGATGTAGGTGCGTATCTTCGGGTCTTGCGGCTTATGTGGAATATGTGAATTCTTGGCTCAACCAGCTCTTTTTAGCAGCGGTAATTGTTTATACATTCAATGATCTGTAGGCTAGCCTGTCTTCTCATAAGCAAACAGTAGAACAACCTATGAGCGCCTCTCTTCGTAATAGCATTTTCGTCCTGTTAGGGATTCTATTCCTAGCACTTAACCTTCGTGGGCCTTTTACGAGCTTGGCTCCTGTGCTTTCTCAGGTTATGGAAGGCCTCAACCTTACGTCGTCGGCTGCTGGCTTCTTAACAGCTTTGCCACTGTTAACTTTTGCCTTATTTTCACCATTAGTCACCAAGATATCTCAACGAATTGGTCTAGAGCCTAGCCTACTATTAGGCTTAGTTCTGATCACGACCGGGATTACACTGCGCTCTGCTGGGTTAATCCCTACCTTGTATATCGGCACGGTGATGATCGGGCTCGGTATCGCAATTGGTAATGTGTTGTTACCCGTTGTAGTGAAAATTAGCTTCCCGACACGCATCGCTACTGTGACTTCTTTGTACATCTTTACGATGGGCATCGGCTCGACGTTAGGCTCAAGTTTGATGGTGCCATTTTCAGAGATCACCTTGTTCACTATGACAGGTTGGCAATTAGCGCTGTTAATGAACTTGGTATTTCCAATATTAGCTTTGATGATCTGGTTGCCTAAAATCAGAAAACGCTCATCTTCGGCCAGCAATAACAAGCAACAAGACAAACCTCTGCCGATGAAGAAGATGATTAGAAGCAGCGTAGCGTGGCAAGTAACGCTAGCGCTTGGGCTTAACTCATTTACCTTCTACTCTTTGGCTGGCTGGTTGCCACAGATATTGAACGATCTTGGCTACAGCGAAATCGACGCGGGCTACATCTACGGTTTCCTGCAATTTTCGACGATGGTTCCGGGGTTGCTGTTACTGCCATTCTTAGCCAAAAGTGACAATCAACAATGGCTCATCACTCTGTGTGCATCGAGTGTGTTTGTTGGATTGATTGGCCTGTTGTATTTACCTGAGTTTGCGATCTTTTGGGTGGGACTGTTTGGATTAGCCAACTGCTCGACGTTTATTATCGCGCTCTCTTTTGTTGGCTTGCGTACTTCGAATAGCAGCCAAGCCGCATCATTGTCGGGTATGGCTCAGGGAATCGGTTATGCGTTGGCAGCCACTGGTCCAACGCTGGTGGGTAAGCTTCATGCTCAGACAGATTCTTGGAGTGTGCCGATTCTGCTGATCGCATCTGTTGCCTTTGCGTGTACGATTTTCGCGGCACTCGCAGCACGAGATAAAAAAGTGAGCGTTTAAGCCAAACAGAATGATTATGGCGTCGCGACTTTATTTGCTCGCGACTCTATGGCTGACGACGGTTTTGATGTATTCACTTGGCGACAAACCAAATTTGCCTTTAAAGCGCTGACTAAAACGCCCTTCCGATTGGTAACCGCAAGACTGAGCCAACATCGCAACATTCTGCTGTCCGTTTTGCATCAGATAAAGCGCGTGACTCAAACGAACTTCAGCCAACACCTCTCGATATTGCATACCTTCCAGTTTCAATTTACGGATAAGCGTGGCTCGGCTCATCGCAAAACGCTCCGCCACCGACTCTAATGGATGCTTCTCGTCTGGTGAATGTGAAAGATAATGGCTAAGCTTTTGGCTAAACGAGACGTTGGCACTGGCAAACAGTCGATGCAACACCCCTTTTTCGGCCAATTGCTGGTACAAGCCCTGCAACCAATACTGTTGAGTCTCTTTGCTCATGCTCTGTGTATCAAACGAGAACAGAGCATTGAGTGAGTCTTGTAAGTTTCGATCCGCTTTTACTGTAGGCAGTCCCAGATCATTCGAGCGTTCCTCACTTAAATCAAGCATCGCCTGAGAAGGTTGGAATTGGAAGCTGAATACTCGCGACAAGAAACGCCCTTTGTGGGGCATGTTCTCAAAACTTAGTGAAGCTGATGCCTCACACAACAGCAGCTCAGAATGTGAGAGCTCTGCCGCTGAATCTTTCCAAAACAGGCGCTTACTGCCTGTAATGATCTGAATGATACTAGGGGATAGAATCCTCACATTACGCAGCTTTTGTAACTGCTCTGCACGAAAGATCGTCACTTGATATTGATGATTCATCTCATCCCCTTGTTTACTTATTATGTACGTGTATAAGCTTTTAACGTACACAAGCTATTAACGTGTATAAGTTGCGGTCAGTTTCGCTTTGTCTAAAGCCATACTGTTCAACGTGAACCCAACCACTGCTGATGGCGTATTTTCGTCGAGGTTAAGTTTGTCCGTTGGTAATGCCCAAACCGTGAACTGGTAACGGTGCATGCCATCTTTTTCTGGAGGACAAACACCACCGTAGCCAACTGTACCGTAATCAATGCGACCTTCTTTGCCACCGACTTTAGAGATGTCGACACCGCGAGGTAGCTCGTTCACAGTTGCAGGGATATCAAACGCAACCCAATGCCAGAAGCCACTTTCAGTCGGTGCATCTGGATCATAAGCTGTGATAGCAAAACTTTTGGTGCCTGCTGGTGCATCTTTCCACATTAATTGTGGTGATAGGTTATCGCCGTCACAACCCCAACTTGAGTATTCAAAAGTCTTCGCCATTGGGTGACCTTCTTGAATATCGTTGCTGGTTAATTCGAACGCCTGAGCAGAGCCTGCAGCCAAAATACTGATTGCCAATACTGATTTGATGATGAGTTTCATAATGGTTCCTCTTATTAGGTATGAGCCCAGTATAGTCCCCTCAATCCGCCCAATAATGACAGTAAGTACACAATTATCTAGTTTATTTCAAACAAATGATACTTACTGTATTTGTACTTTATTATTTAAAAGCATGACCCACACGACAATTTGTTGTTAAAAGAACACTTGTTGACATTCAGGTTACAAATCGCGCCCAAAACTCTTTAGACTCGCCCCACGACTTTTAACGAGAATGATTGGATGCGCAGGTTTACATTGGCTCTTTGCTTGATCTTTTGGCTCCCAACTCTAGCCAATGCCCAAAGTTTGCAAGATAAGTGGCAAACCCTGTATCAACTGAGCTGGCAATCATCTCCAATCTTAGTATCTCAACAAGAGTTGGCTCAATATCCGAAAGTTCTGCTCCATGAACGTAGCCGCTATCCTAATTTCAACCAATTCAGTTGGGACGACATCGTAGCGTTAGCGTCAATACAAGATCACTGCCAAGCGATTGAAAGCAATAACCCTTCATTACATGACGCCATCGAGTTCGAGCTCGCTCTGTGTCAGCAACAAGCATTGGATTCTATTTGGTTTGCAGCACACTCCAAAAGACACCCTGCCGGTGGTAGCTTTGCTGATCGTTATTTAGCAGCTTACCCAGACGTAAGCGAGCAAATACGCCCGTTTTTGAGCATTACCACCCCACAGCACCCTTTATATACCAAGCTAGAAACGCTAAACGCTCAAGGCAGAGAAGCGCTGCTCAATGGATACCGCGCTTGGCAACAAGATGATGTGCTTTGGTTAAGTGGCGAACAAGGCTGGAAAGCCATTCCCTTAGATGTTTGGCAACCTATCGCAGAGCAACAAGAGGTATCTTTGGCAGCTGAAACCTGTACTTTTCGTTACAGCAACGTGTGCTTAAGCGAGCCTAGCAATGACAACCTGATCATGAAAACCTTGATATTTTCATTGCTGTTAACGTTGCTTTCCGGCCTCGCTAGAGTCTTATACCTAAGAACAAAACAACGAAAAGAGAGGCAGTTCGTTTTACAGCTTCTTACTCATGAACTGCGCACGCCCATTACTAGCCTAGGTCTAACCGTCGAGATGTTCAGAAATCGCTACGATGACTTTTCTGATGAAACTCAAAGTGCGGTTTGGCGTTTAATCTCTGACTATCAAAGGCTCTCTCAACTCACCGAAAACAGCAAAGTGTACCTAAGTTCGGATCAGTCAGAGCCTTTGTTAAAGCAAAACGCATCATTAGAAGAGTGGCTTGATCATGTATGTGAAAAGCACAATATTTCTTATCAATGTGAAGCGCGTGAAGTTGAACTGAACCTTCCCTATTACTGGCTAACCATCTGCTTGGATAATCTAATCAAGAATGCCAAACAACACGGTAAAGGTAAGGTGTTGGTAAAGGTCGAACTCGGAGACAAGCTGACGATTGAGGTACAAGACGAGGGGCACTTCCCTTCGCCGATACAACGACTCATGTCTCGTGTCACGCCAAGTGAAACGCGCAAACTGGATAACATGGGCATTGGCTTGACTATTGTCGAGCACTTGATGAAGCAAGCGAATGGCCGCCTCATTATTCTTCGTAACCCAACCCGATGTATTTTGGAAATTGCTTATGAACACCCTACTGCTGATTGAAGACGACCAACTGCTTGGACAAGGCCTCGTCAGCTTCTTTGAATCCAATGGTTACCAATGCCTTTGGGCGAAGGATTCAGAGAGTGCCAGTAAGCAATGGTTTCGAGCCGATCTTGTGATACTGGATCGACAGCTTGAAGATGGTGATAGCTTGCAACACCTTCCAAACTGGTTGCTCCTCAAAGCACTACCGGTGATTGTGTTAACCGCTAAAGTAGAAGTACAACAACGTGTTGAAGGTTTAATGGCGGGTGCCAAAGATTACGTGACTAAGCCATTTTCTAACGACGAATTACTTGCTCGAGTCATTACCCAGCTTCGTCCGTTAGGTGTGAGCCTCTTAAATTATGCAAATATCCAGATCAACTTGTCGGAACGGATCGCTTACCTGGATGAAAGCCCAGTAACACTAAAGCCTAAAGAGTTTCAGCTATTGGTACTGTTTGTTCAGAACCAAAGTCGTGTGTTTCACCGAGATGAGTTACTCAACAAAATTTGGGGGTATCAGGCCTTTCCTAGTACCCGAACTATTGATAATCACATACTGCGCTTACGCCAGAAGCTGCCCACATTGAATATAGAAACACATCGCGGCGTTGGTTACCGCTTGGCCGGGGAATCATAATGAAAGTTACTTCGTTAGCCGCACTGCTCTGCACCTTGCCGTTCGCAAGTCATGCGGCATGGTTTACTGACACGCCATTGCAGCACACCTATCAATCACTGCTTGATGAGCAGCCTCAAGTTGCGTGGCAAGAGCTGCAAATCGCACTCGATCAACAAACACTCGATAGTGAGCTTTGGCTGCCAGTCAAACAAGAGATATTAAGCCAGACTCAATGTGGAACCTCACTAAAACAAAGTGCTGAGCCGAAACACCACATTCAAGTCAGCTTCATTCGACGCTATGGCCTGTCGTCGCAAGGTTATCAAATCAAAGTCTCTGCCGAACAGCTCAACAAAGGCTTACAAACCCAAACTCTTTCATTGGTATCGCCTAAAGGTAAAGTCCTTCTCGATGGGCAACTCACTTTCAACAATGAGTATCAAGAGATTGAAACCAATGAAATGTTCATCAAACCCGAATCAGGTGTTTATCAACTAAAGATAGGTTCAAACCACTACCCTATTATTGTCGCTTTAAATGACAGTAATCGATGGCTGACGCTCGAAAGTAAACTCAGCGAACCACATATCGTGCTATCGCCTCCAAAAGTGATCGACAACTGCCCTGACGCTAATGTGAGTTGGCAATGGTTTGATGAAAACTACAACCTGCTGGGTTACAAAGTGCCAATCAAAACAGCGCAAGCACCCGTACCCACAGAAAGTCCACTTGGAACCAAAGCCAAGCACTTAAGTGCCTCGGTTGAAATGTTTGAATACCAAGGCGCTATTGAAGTCCAATATGTGCAACGCGTCGCCATGCCTTTCTAACGGAATACAGCTAAAGCTAAACAGAAAATAGAGACATATAGGTGACAAAGCACTAGCGCTACTTAGGTGTAATAACCGTACTTACCCTTTACGGAATCTAAATATGCTCAGCGTACGTCACCCACTCAATCTTTCTACTTGTGCCATTGTGGCTCTAACAACAGCTTGTCTGTTTTCATCCAACGCACAAACGAGTCAAATAACGCTCACCAGTAATAGCAGCGTTAGCGGCAGCAGTATTCGCGACAACTCTAACGCCACTAGCAGCAATACCGTCTCTATATCATCGAATACTCTAGAGATAGATTGGAACGGCTTAAGCGTTAACACCGCTGCTCTCACCGTTGATAGCCAACCACAGAAAGCGACCAATCTGGTTATTGGCTTTTCCGATAAAGCTGACTCAGCAAAAATCGCAACTTGGACCTTAATACCCAGTGGGATAAACGTTGAGGCAGAACTAAATCAAGCCCAGCTCACTTTTCAGTTCAGCTTGCCTTCGAATATACAGGTGAAACGAAATGAACCCATTGAATTGGCGTGGTTTGATCTTGCCGAACAACAAACTCAGACACTATTTCTTCCTTTTAGTGAAGGCATGCGCGTGCCTACTGACAACAAGCTTTGGGCAAGTTATCTCGTCGGCAACCATTCTGGAAGCAACACTACTCAAGACTTAAAGATGCCTTTTTGGACAGTGCAGCAAAACAATCATTTCATTAGCTATCAGATGGTTAATGCAACCAACAATCAACTGCTCTTTTCAGATGCATCCTCTGATACTTCCTCTAATTCAAAGACCAAAATTGATATGAAGGCATCACACCAATTTACGATGCTCAATCAATCACAGCCTTTTATTGTTCGTATCACCCTTGGAGACTCGTGGTTAGATGGAGCGAAACACTATCGCGATTGGCGCATCGAAAACGGCCTTTCTGAAACACTGGTTGCTAAACAAAAGCGTAATCCGGATGTGAGTAAGCTAATCGGCGCAAGCCACATTTACCTATTTGGCAAAGACCCATTGAGCATCCAAGACGTAAGCAACTGGTGGGGATTGAAAACATGGTATCTAGAGAGGTCTAAACTCAGCATTTCTGCGGAAGCGAAAAGAGAGCTGTCGTCACTATCCAAGGGAAAAGATTGGTTCAGTCAGTACCACAAACAACTATTATTGGACTCTATTAGCCAGTCGTTGCTGGTGTTATATCCTGTTGGTAATCCGACACTCGAAGACAACACGATTAAAGCGCAATACAAAGCAGCACAGGATAAGAAGAACTGGTTGCTAAAGCACGCTTCCCCGTACCTAAACTCGTCAGACACTTGGGGACAAGCGTTGTCTTCAGACATGCTCACCAACCTAAATAAGGCAGGCTTAAACAAACTGTGGCTCGGATTCGATAATTGGATGCCAGCATTCTATCAACCTAACGCCGTGGCTATGGCAAAACAGTCCGGATATCTAGTCGGTACTTACGATTCCTACAACACAGCCATTCCTGCGAAGCTCAATGACAACTGGCTAACCGCTCAATTACCAGAGTCGATGCGTCAGAGTTGTGCCATTGAAATGGCAGATGGCAGCCTAAAAAAAGGGTTTCGAGGTAACGGATTCTATCTAAATCCGAACTGCCATTTAGAATACGTAAAACAGCGTGCTCAAGACATTATGAGATTCGGCAACTTCAACAGCTTGTTCTTAGATGTTGATGCAACCGCCATGGCACGTGAAGATTACAGCGGCTCTATAGACAATCATATCAAGAGTCATAGCTACAGCAATGGAAATGGCAATACAAACGAGTCGGACATGCTTTCTGCCTTCAACAATCGAATGCAGTGGTTAAGCGAGCAACCATCGTTAGTATTAGGCTCCGAAGACGGCAATAGCCTAACAACAAAAGGCATCGCGTTTGCACACGGCTTAGAAACGGTTGGTTTTGGTTGGACAGATAAAGACATGAAAGAGAACCACCAGTCTCCCTATTACTTAGGTCGTTGGTACCCAGACCACAAGCCCGACTTCTTCTTTAAGCCGGCCGAGGTTAAAGAACCCTATAAGTCGCTACTGTTTTCGCCTCAATATCGAATGCCACTTTACCAAGCCGTTTTCCATGATGAAGTAATCAATACACACCATTGGCATTCAGACAGCCTCAAGTTCACTAATGTACGAGCAAATCGAGACTTAACCGCCATGCTGTACAACACACCCCCGATGGTTCACTTGACCAGAGATGAAGCTTTATCAGGTTCAAGCCCGAGAATCAAAGCACTCAAACACTATCAAGACGGCTTTGAACCGATGCACGAACAGTTATGGGATAAACAGTTAGTCGATTTCGAATGGTTAGATAAAAACGGCGATGTTCAACAAACTGAGTTCAGTGACGGGAGTAAGATCATTGCCAACTTCTCTAACAAGGCATTTCGCCACAACGGTATCGATATTGCTGCCCTATCGGTCAAAGCTATATTAGCGAGTGGACAAGTTATCGACTGGCTGCCCAATCATAGTTAGCTTCGATACGGTTTAGACAATAACGAATAATAGGAAGCCTAAGCACTTAACCGCTAAGGTTTACCCCGTTACTTGTGCTTCCTATTTTGAAAAGCAGTCAGTAGATAGTCGATAAAGACCTTTTTACGTTTCGGCATCAACTGCCTGTCTGCATACACTAGGCTTACTGAAACTTCCGGCATCTCATATTCAGGTAACAAACGAATCAACTTGCCTGTCTTGAAGTGTTCCCGACAAATGAATTCAGGAAGCACCGCCAAGCCGAGCCCATCTACACACGCTGTTAGGCATGCCGTGATGGTATTCACCCGCAACTGACACGGCAGATCGATCAAAATCGACTCTCCGCCTTCTAATTGTAAATGCCACTTGGGTAAACGCGCCGCCTTGTTCACGACCTCAATCATTCTGAATGGCGGTTTAAGATCATTGGGCGAAGAGATTTCATCGAACTGTTCTAAATACTCAGGGCTGGCTGCCAATACACGCTTTGATGTTGTCAGGTAGCGAGAAACCAAGCTCGAGTCCACTAGCTCACCAATTTGTGCGTAAAGATCGATCCCCTCCCCAATGATGTCGACTTCTCGATTCGACAGTTCTAAGTTCAAAGTCACGTTTGGGTGCTCTTTTAGGAAGCTGTGGATGTATTTCGCTAATACTTGATGCCCCAATTCGACAGGCAACACAACATTCAACTGCCCTCGGATCAAATCCTGATTGGCAGAAACCTCTAACTCAGCTTGGTTCATGATCTCTTGCATCTGCATGCTCGAGTGATAAAAGCGCTCACCCTCTGGCGTTAAAACTAAACTTCGTGTCGAACGAGTGATCAACCTCACACCAAGATGCTGTTCCAGCTCGTCTAGCTTTCGGCTGACGGTCGACTTGGTCATGTTCAATGCTTCAGCTGCGTGCGTGAAACTCCCACAATCAACAACTTGTGTAAAAACAGTCACAGCATTTAAGTCCATCGTACTTCTCCCAAAGCGCCATTAGTTAGATTTTTGCAACAGTGTTTCCCTTTTTTCCTATCTTATCAATCAATCGAATTCATTTACAATTCGTTACATCTAAATAAAAACAAAATGAGAAATAAAAAATGACAGAGAACAACAACGCTTCGCAAACAGTAAGCACAAAAAAACGTAAAAAAGCTCCGCTTATTGCTACTGCGATCATGCTGTCATTGGGTTTAGCCGGCGCTGGATACTGGTACGGCTATGGCCAGTACTTTGAATCTACCGACAATGCCTACCTACAAGGCGATATCACGAATATTAGCCCTAAGGTGTCTGGCTATATTGTTAAGTCTTACGTGAGTGATAACCAATCGGTTAAAGAAGGTGATTTGCTGGTTCAAATCGATGACCGTGATTACCAGTCAGCACTTGCTCAAGCAAACGCCCATTTAAGCGTTGTGCAATCAGACGTCAAAAATCTAGTGGCACAACAAACGTTACAACGTAGCAAAATTAATCAAGCAGAGAGCCGCGTTGATTCTGCACAAGCTGAATACGAACGCGCGATTCAACAAGTGGTACGTTCTCGTAGCTTACTAAAACGTAACTACGCGTCTCAAGATGAAGTCGACAGCATGGTTGCACAACAAAAAGTGACTCAGGCAGATTTAGAAGAAGCAAAAGCAAACCTCGTTGCAACCAATGACCAACTAACCGTTATCGCTAGCGAGATTGAGCAAGCAAATGCATCCGTGACCGAAGCTCAAGCCCAAAGAGATCAAGCACAACTTAACCTGGATTACACCCAAGTTTACGCGCCAGCAGATGGCGTGATTGGTAAACGCAGCGTACGTGAAGGCTTGTTGATTCAAGCAGGTGCACCACTTATGAGCTTGGTACCAAACAACCAAGTGTGGATTGAAGCCAACTTCAAAGAGACACAGCTAAGTGGTATTCACAAAGGTCAGACGGTTGAGGTAGAGCTGGATGCGTTCCCGGGGCAGCCGCTTGAAGGTGTGGTAGACAGCTTCTCCCCTGCGACTGGCGCTAAGTTTGCGCTCTTACCACCAGAAAACGCGACCGGAAACTTCACTAAAATCGTTCAACGTGTACCGGTGAAAATTACGATTCCAGATCAGCAAGAGTTGAAAGGTCGACTGCTTCCTGGTTTGTCTGTGGTAGCGACCATCGATAAACGAGGCTAGACCATGAGTAACGCTGGTGTTGTCACCCAAACTAATGATGGTGACGAGGTTTCGAGACGCCATTGGATCGCCCTATTTGGCGGCTTAATCGGCGCGTTTATGGCGATCTTGGATATTCAGATCACCAACTCGTCTCTCAAAGATATTCAAGGTGCGCTATCAGCCACCTTGGATGAAAGCTCGTGGATTTCTACGTCTTACCTAGTCGCAGAGATGATCGCTATCCCACTCAGTGGTTGGCTTTCTAAAGCGCTCGGTAAACGCCGTTATATCACGTGGACGACGGCCATTTTCACCATTTCATCTTTGTTGTGTTCGTTCTCTTGGAACATGACCTCGATGATTGTATTCCGCGCGATGCAAGGCTTCAGTGGTGGTGCTTTGATCCCGCTTGCTTTCTCGCTAGTGATTCAGTTATTGCCGGTCAACAAGCGCGCTGTGGGTATGGCACTGTTTGGTGTAACCGCGACCTTTGCTCCATCGATCGGCCCTACCTTTGGTGGCTGGCTGACGGAGAATTTCTCGTGGCACTATATTTTCTACATCAATATTCCGCCTGCTTTGCTTGTGATCACCATGATCAGATATGGCTTGGACGATGAAAAGCTCGACCTTGGCACGCTTAAAAAAGCAGACTGGTTTGGTATCGCCACCATGGCATTAGGGCTAGGTTGTTTGGAAGTGGTACTAGAAGAAGGTAACCGTGAAGAGTGGTTCAGTTCGAGCTTTATTGTTGGCTTGAGTATCGTCTCTGCTGTGAGTTTGGTTTACTTCGTGATAAACGAACTTCAACACAAGAAGCCATTGGTTAACCTGCGGCTATTGCGGGATGGGCAGTTTGCGATGTCCTGTATCGCCTATTTGATTCTAGGGATGGCATTGCTTGGTTCTATCTATGTTCTGCCGATGTATCTCACTCAAATTCAGCAATATAATGCGATGGAAATTGGTGAAGTGTTAATGTGGATGGGTTTCCCACAGCTTCTGATATTCCCAATTGTGCCTAAGCTAACACAGATCATTAAGCCTAAGTACTTGGTTACCTTTGGCTTCGCGATGTTCGGATTAAGTTGTTACGTAAATACACACATGACAATCGACTTTGGCGGGCAACAACTGATTTTATCCATGGTTCTGCGTGCTATTGGTAGTCCGTTTATCATGGTTCCGCTGTCTTTGGTTGCCATGAAAAACATCAGTAAAATGGATACACCAGATGCATCAACGTTAACCAACGTGATGCGAAACTTAGGTGGTGCTTTCAGCATCGCGATTATCGCTACGCTATTGGATAACAAAACCCGTGAGCACTTGGCACACATCAAGGAATCGTTACCTTCCGTGAGTCAACTTGGTTGGCAGACGCTTCAGCAACAACAAGCGTTTTTCATTCAGTCAGGAAGTGATGCGGCAACTGCAATGCAACAAGCGCAAGCAAGCTTGCTCGGCACAATGCAACGTGACGCTGCCATCATGGCTTACAACGATGTGTTCTTAATGATGACGGCGTTCTTGGCCCTAGCCGCGGTGTTGATTCTAAACATGCGTGATTAGCGCTGGAGTTTCGGTAAATAAAGCTTCAAGCAAAGAACAACATTTCGAATAAAAACTCGAATAATAAAACAGAGAGGTGAGCTTATCGGTTTGCCTCTTTTTTATTTCTAAAACACGTATAACCCTACAAAAATCAGGTAAAAGTAACCTGCGTTTGAAGGATTTCATAAATGTTTTAATTACCAATAGTTTATTGAGTGTTTGTATGTGATATAGGCACCTTGACAATGTGCAACTTGACACCTAGATTAAAAATAACATTTGGTATTGAGGAAAATGGATTTGACCTTACCACCTGACCTACGAGTTTTAATTGTCGACGACTCCAAGAGTGCAACTATTCTTATAAAGCAGCAACTCTCGAGCTTGGGCATTTCACATGATTGCATCTTTATTGCGACCGACTATCGACAAGCCATTAAAGCGGTCGAGACGCACTCTTTTCATGTACTCCTCATTGACTACCACTTAGAACAGTCTTTTACTGGCTTTGAGCTGTTGGGTATTCTGTATCGAAATCGCCTGATAGACCATACTGTGGCAACAATCTTGCTCTCTGGGGATATGCGTCAGGAAACAGTATTAACCGCCCTTTCAGGTGAAGCACACCACTTCGTTTCTAAACCGATTAATACTCAAACGTTGGGTAAAAAGATCCAAAGTGCCGTGTCCGTTTCGAAGAAGCTCACCCAACTGAATGATTTATATCCAATTGCCAGTCAAGAGAGATTAGCTCAAGCTTTGGCGATCTCCCCTAATGGTACTAGCGTCCAGTTCGAAGCGACATTGATTGAACATTTAATTGCAGGTAAGAAATGGCAGTTACTCACTAGCGTCATTAACAACTCGAAAACCAACATGCACCCAACCAAATTGGTGGCTGAGGCGCTCATTCTCGACAGCTTAGGCAAGCCCAATTTAGCCATAGATAAGCTCCACAATTTTCTGATAGCGCAGCCACTCTCATTAAGCGTGATTGACTGCTTAAGCTGTATCTATGAAAAACACAAAATGCTGCTGCCTGCTCTTAAATTGGCGATTCGTGCATTTGAGATGACACCGAGTATCAGCCATCGTGCAATCAGGGCCATCGACTTAGCTGAGAACGCAGATAACACACATATGATCATAAAGTTAGGTGAAATGTATGCTACCCACATTTCAGCTGCTGACATTGATGTCATCCATTCCATTGGTGCGCACTTTAATTCGTTAAAAGCAACATATCAGCGCGAGACACAACTAAAGTACAAACGTATTTTGCTTGAGCACGCCAACCAATTCACCGAGTTGGTAAACCTGAAACTTCCGGTAAAACAACAGCAGCAAGTTTTAGCCAGCCTTGCCCTATTTCAGAGCAGCATATTGCTCATCGAAAATAGCCCTCAGGTTGCCCACAAAAAAGTGATTAGAGCTTCGACGCTGTTAGCGAATAATTTCCACAGCCAACCGACTTACTTGCTCGCTCAACTATTACCACTGCTCGTCCACTTTGGTGAGTACTCTCTTTATCACTTAGCAGTGGAATGTCTAAAATCTCGGGGAGAAGCAGTAAGCCACAAACTTGAGTCCAAGAATGTCGACCCTTCAACGTGTATAAACATTGAAAACTTTGGGTCGATCCAGGAATTAAAGGACTACATTCACAGTTACCCATATTCAGTTGCCGCCAAACTTGACTATATATATGCCGTCCATAAAGCTCATATAGATGAGAAACTTAGCGACGACTATTTAGAAGAAATCTTACAATTAGAACTTCCTCCAAAATGGAACCAATGGATTAGTGATTCATCACGGTATGGTTTTTCCACTAAGCCGCCTAGCCCATTTTCAACATGCAGCCGACAGGAGTCCACATGCTAGACTTTGATGCTTTAAACGCCTATTTAGACAACGACAGAGAAGTCATTTACGCCGTTTTGTCTACATATCAAGAAGACCATGGCAATTCGCTACAAGAGATCGAAGAGTTGGTTCAACAAAAAGATTGGGGCAAGCTTCATTTTACCGTGCACACCTTAAAAGGCATCTTAGCCAGTTTTGGGGAAGAAACGGCGACTGTTGCATTAGAAAGAGTTGAACAAAACACACTCAATAAGCTTGCGCCGCAAGCTGATGATCTTTCCGTTATCTACAGCGAAATGAAGATCATTAATCAACAAATTGATGAGGTTCTTAGCACTTATTAGTCGATAGAATTAAGACGTGCGTGGCGATACTTAATAGCCGATACAGCTAAAAGAGTTGAGGTACTTGGAAACATTGAACCTCAACTCTTACCATTTTTTCATCATATCCCCTCTCAATTATAGATCTAACCCACACCTATAAATTCACGGCATTTATCTAGGCAAAGCAATGCATAACACATGCTTTATAAACCAGCCATCTTGATGTTTTAAATGAAAAACCAACACACTGGATGAGATGCAAAATAGTTAAATATTTGTAGATCTTTTTGTGACATAAACATACGAAATTGCATTTTATTTATTGGTAAAGAAGAAACTGTTATCTACACTCTAATGAAACCAAGCGTTAATCACTTGGTGGCATAATAATAAAATAAAACGTTCAGTCGGCTAGATAAGGACAAGGAAATGAACAACGATAGTTTTGCTGCGTTTCAGGGGCTCACGGATGAAACACCCATTACCGAATCATTTTCTACCAGTGCAGACCCTTATGCTCATTATCTGAAAGATATTGTTGGCATTGATCTGCTGTCGCGTGAAGATGAAGTGTATTACGCAAAATTGAATCGCGCGGGTGATAAAAAAGCGCGTGATGTTATGATCGAATCAAACCTGCGCCTTGTTGTGAAAATCGCAAAGAGTTACCTAAAACGTAAAGGCAATAATTTCACCCTGCTCGACCTGATCGAGGAAGGCAACATTGGCTTGATTAAGGCCATCGACAAATACGATCCAGAACCAGGTTATCGTTTTTCAACCTATGCTGTGTGGTGGATCCGTGAAAACATTGAAGCCGCACTCATGAACACGGGTCGAACCGTTCGATTGCCAGCCCACGTGTGCAAAGAAATAAACAGCCTCGCCTCAAAAAAGCTCGATGTAAGCAAAAAAATGAGTAAAGAGGTTTCAATTTCTGAGTTATCAGACAGTTCAGGTGTTAAGGCCGAACGCGTCGATCAACTGGTGGCGTTAAGTGGGTTTATTGACGTGACGACAACGGTTGGAACTAGGCATGCGCCTATGGTGCTTGATCAATGCGAAAGTGAATATATCCCCGACCCTCAACAAGATTGTGAAGATCAATCCTTTACCCAAGCTCTAGAACAAATCATCCATACACTTCCTCCAAAATTACAAAAGGTGTTAATCCACCGTTTTGGTTTCTTTGATAACAACGTGAAAACGCTGTCTGAGGTTGGACAAATGTTGGATGTAAACGTTTCTAACGAGCGTGTTAGACAAATGCAGAAAGAAGCAGTCGAGAGAATTCAAAAACGACTCAAATTTGATGGTTGGGTGTAAGTCGTAACCCAGTTGAAAATAGCGTTAAGCCAAACAGCAGCGTAATTAAAAAAACAACGGAAGTAAAACAAAGAACCTTAAGGGTGAGCCTCCAAGCTTGCCCTTTTTGTTTGCCTGATTCGCCAGAAAAACAAAAAGATCTTAAGCACACAAACCCAAAGTCGCTAATGGCGAATGGCGAAGGAAAATTGCCACAGCATTAACTTACCTTAGAGAAGTGACTCGCTCACTGCGCAAAATGAGATAATTGATATAAGTGGTTTCAAGACAATCTTGTTCCCACACTGATAAAATCCGTTTGGCCGCAAAATAATAATCTTTGTTTCTCAACAACATCCCAACGGTGCGGCTAAGCTTTTCAAATCGAACGTGATCGCTCGCAGAGATGTAGTCATCTTCACTTTCAATAATGGGTGCTAAACCATCAGCAAACCAATTATTCAATATTTCTCGCATCTCCAATTCGGACTCAGGCACATCCACACTCGACAACTCACGATGTTGAGGTGGTGGCACTATGTACTTCGACGCTTGCGGTGAACTGACATAACGATACATGCCCTCACTCCTTTTTAACTCTCTCTATAATAACTAAGAACATTCTTGTGGATTCTCAAGTTTTTTGAAGCCAAAGAATGAATCTCAGCGACAAATAAGAAAGCCATGCAAAGGTCACTCTACATGGCTTTGCTCAGGGCAACTTTACGCTGCCCTATCTATTTGTCGGTTTAGACTAAAACTAAGCTCTCTCGATTAAATCGAGCTTTGGTCGAAGTCGTTGCCTTGATCAGTTCCAGTTTGAGAATCTGAATCGAAGCTTCCAGAGTCGTCCGTGAAGTCAACACCTTGGTCTTGACCTCCCGCACTTGTCCAGTCGCTGCCACCAGATTCCATACCCGCCATGTCCGGTTGCTGCTCTTGCGTAGAACCTTGCATGGTGTATTGGTCATCGACTTCAACTTCAACAGAACCGCTAGCTCCGTCTATTGAGCTACCCAATTCGTCGTAACCTTGGAATTGGATCTCGCTAGTACCTTCGTAACCTTCTGGAAGTTCAACAGATACAGGCTGCTCTAAGTTGCCACTGATTGTGAAGCTACCATCACCGTTATCCAGTGCGTTGCTCACAGTAGCGCCTTCAGGTAAGCCAGACATATCAGCGTAATCAACCGATTCGTTACCACTCACCTCATCAGGAATCGAGATAGAGATGGTATCGCCCGGTGCCGCTGTTACATCTGCTGTACTGTCATCAGTTTCAGCATCTTGAGCTTGGTCATCAGCTTGTTGAGCCACTTCCACTTGTTGCTCTTCTGTTGCTTGAGCAGCTTGGACTTGTGGTTCATCACTTTGTACTGAATCATCTTCAACTTGGATACTTAAGCTGTGACTTGATACTTCACCGCCGTCGTTAACTTCAACATTCATCGCTAAATTGCCATCGAAGTCTTCGTTCGGCCAGTAAGTCCACTCACCTTCACCTGATTGGGCAAAGAAGCCAGCATCGTTCGCGTCTGCAACATCAACAACTTGTGCAGAATCACTCACGCCCAACTCATCCACCAGCTGTGCATCCGTGATAGTTAGTGAACCATCATCAGCTAAGGCATAACCTTCGCTCGCCGCTGCTTCATCGCCACTTTGGATATCCACATTGAAGAAGCTTTCGATGCGATTTTCGCCATCGGTCGCTATAAACCCAACTTGAACATCGCCGGTGTAGTCTTCAGCAGGAGTGAATTGATAGTTACCTTGGTTATCGCTCTCAATTACGCCCTGACCTTCCATCAAGCTTACTGACTCAATGCTCAAGCTGTCGCCTTCTGCATCGCTCAGGTTCGCTAACATGTCTTCATCAGTGAACGACAAGGTAGCATCCGCTGCGATTTCCGTCGTCGTGATGCTGTTAACTTCTGGTGCTGCATTCTCTTGTGAGTCGCCTTCTTTCACGACTACGCCAGTTTGCTCATCATGAAGCACGCCATCTTTATCAACTACGTAAGCAATGTCTGCTTCGCCAGTGAAACCTGGTGCTGGTGTGAACGTCCAAGTGCCATCGCCATTATCGACAATCTCACCTTGGCTGCGGTCGGCAAGATGAACCAGTTTCACTTCATCGTCGCTGTCAGCATCCACATTCTCAGCTAAACCGATTAGGTCATCAGCAGTTAGGATGATGGAATCACCCGCCACAGTTTCGAAGTCACCTGAATCGATGCCATCTTCAAACGCTTCTGGCTCATCTCCGTAATCAACTGTTGTTGCACTTACGGTTACGAAGAACTCACCATGGAAGTCTTCAGGAGGCGTCATTTGAATGTTTGAGATATCCCAGTCGAACAGGTCGATGTACTGACCCGGCTCAGTGATCATCACGGTATTCACACCATCGGTTACCTCGAATCCAACAGGGAAACCTGTCATCACTAGGTTACTTAGCGTTTCTGAATCATCGACTAGACCAACATTCAGTCCTAAGTGACCGGTTTCATCTTCACCGAACACTAATGGTCCGTCATGGTCAGTTGAAATAACCGCGCCATCTGCGACAGGACGTACGTACACAGGAACATCGAGAACCGTTTCAAACTCACCGTCACTCACGACCACTTGTAGGTCAGAAACGCCCGCAAAGTCGCCCGTTGGTGTGAATGTCCAAGTTCCATCACCGTTGTCCGTTACTTCACCACCATCTTCACCGTCTGCGGTAATAATGCGTGAAACAACTAGGTCAGCGGTATCAATGTCACCGAACAAGTTCATCAAGTCGCCAGCATCGAAGGTGAACGCACCATCTTCATTTGTGGTCATCATTGCGTTGCCGACGTTAAACGGTGCGTCGTTAACAGGAATGACATCCACATTCAGCGAGCCATCAACCACTTCTTCCCCGTCAGTTGCTTGATAACCGAGTTCTACTAAGCCATTGAAGTCTTGAGTAGTCACTAAGTGATACATGCCGTCTGGTTGCTGAGTTAAGGTCGCATTCGCTGGAGCTCGAACTGTGATGCTCTCGATGCTGATCTCATCGCCATCAAGGTCTGTGACTTGATCCGCGATGTAAGCTGGGTCAATCACCATGACCACATCTTCTTCGCCCTGCATCTCAATCATTGGCGCTTCAGGTGCATCATTGACTGGCGTGACATCGATGTTACCGTCGACTGAAATTGTCTCTTGGCCATCACTAACGTTAAACGTCATTGGCACATCGCCATTGAAGTTTTCGTTTGGCGTAAATGACCAAGTACCATCTTCGTTGTCTAGCAACTCACCCAAGCTAGGGTCTATTTGTAGACCAGAAGCCGACAGCTCGTCTGCGGTGTTATCAATGTCGGTAGCTTGAGCTAACAACATGTCTTGTGTGATAAGAATGGTGCTGTCTTCGGCTGTGGTTAGTTTCACATCCTCAGATTCAGGTCCATCGTTCACAGCCAGAACTTCGATTCCTGCCGTTGTTGTTGCAGTTGCACCGTCATCATCGGTCACGACCACATCTAGGCTGATATCACCGTTAAAGTTCTCACTCGGCGTGAAGGTCACAGAACCATCATCGTTTTGAACCAATGCGCCGTCAGAGCCTGAGTAAGTCACACTTTCAAGCGACACCTCACCATCCACGTCTGAACTGTTCGCAATCAACTGCTCAGGGCTAATGGTAATAGTGCCATCTTCGTTCATTTGGTAAGACGTTGAACCCGCCACTGGTGCATCATTCACATCCGTTACGGTCACATCAATATTGGCATCGACTGTCTCAGTGCCATCAAACACTGTGAAGCCAAGGTTTACATCGCCATTGAAGTTCTCGTTTGGAGCAAAGCTGTAAGTGCCATCACCGTTGTCAGTGAACACACCCTCTGCGCCCGTGTAAGACACATCCGTGATAGACAAGTCATCGCCGTCAATGTCTGCAGCACCTGCTAATAGGTCTGCATCAGTGAAGATTAGCGTTCCATCTTCCTCAACGGTAAAGTTTTGGTCTTCTGCTGTTGGTAGGTCATTGACTGGGTTAACCGTTAGGTCGACGCCAGCTTGAACAGTTTCAAGGCCATCTGACACATCGAAGCTCAAATCAATGTCACCGTTGAAATCAGCATCCGGCATGATAGTAAATGAACCATCTTCGTTTGCTGTTACGGTTGCATTGTCACCCGCGGATAGGTTGCTTGCGGTCAGTGCATCACCATCAACATCCGATGCGTTCGCCAACAACTGCTCTTGAGATAGCGTAATTGAACCATCTTCATCAACCGAGTAAGCCACGTTTCCGGCCACTGGTGCGTCGTTAACTGCAATAACTTCAATACCAGCGGTAGTTTGAGCGGTAGCACCGTCGTCATCAATAACCGTCACATCAAGGTTGATGTCGCCGTTAAAGTTTTCGTTTGGTGCGAACGTTACCGAACCATCTTCATTTTGAACCAAGATACCGTCTGCACCTGAGTAGCTCACGCTATCAAGCGACACTTCACCGTCCACATCGGAGCTATTAGCAATCAACTGCTCAGGGCTCAATGTGATGGTGCCATCTTCGTTCATTTGGTAAGACGTTGCGCCCGCCACTGGTGCGTCGTTAACGTCTGTTACCGTTACGTCAATGTTTGCATCAACCGCCTCTGTACCGTCAGATACTGAGAAGTCTAGACTTACGTCACCGTTGAAGTTCTCGTTCGGAGCAAAGGTGTAAGTGCCATCGCCATTGTCGGTGAACACACCCTCTGCGCCAGTGTAAGACACATCGGCAACTGAAAGCTCATCACCATCAATATCAGAAGCACCCGCTAACAGTTGCTCATCAGTAAAGGTAAGCGAACCGTCTTCTTCAATGGTGTAAGCGACATCTTCTACAACTGCGATGTCATTTACTGGATTCACAGTAAGGTCGGCCGTTGCAACAACCGTTTCAGTACCATCAGAAAGGTCGAAGCTTAGGTCAATATCGCCATTGAAGTCGGCATCCGGAGTAATGGTAAATGAACCATCATCGTTCGCCGTCACGGTAGCGTTATCACCTGCGGTTAGGTTGGCAGCGGTAAGATCATCACCATCCACATCCGATGCTTGAGCAAGCAGTTGCTCTTGGCTTAGCGTGATTGAACCATCTTCATCCACTGAGTAAGCCAAGTCACCCGATACTGGTGCATCGTTGACTGCGATAACATCAATACCCGCCGTCGTTTGAGCGGTTGCACCGTCTTCATCTGCAACGGTGACATCTAGGCTGACATTGCCGTTAAAGTTTTCATTTGGTGCGAAGCGGTAAGTACCATCACCATTGTCAGTGAAGATACCGTCTGCGCCTGAGTAGGAAACGTCGCTAACGGATACATCACCTTCAATATCTGAGCTGTTCGCAAGAAGCTGCGCCTCATTGATGGTAATCACGTTATCTTCGTCAACGCTGTAAGTCGTTGAACCTGCAACTGGCAAGTCATTAACAGCAATGACGTCGATACCTGCAGTTGTTTCAGCGGTTGCGCCATCTTCATCCATAACAGAGACATCAAGACTGATGTCACCGTTAAAGTTTTCGTTTGGAGCAAAGGTGTAAGTACCATCACCATTATCAGTGAATACACCACCAGTGCCGCTGTAGCTTACATCGCTAACAAACACTTCCCCTTCAACATCCGAGCTATTCGCTAGAAGCTGTGCATCGCTTAGGGTGATACTGCCGTCTTCTTCAACGCTGTAAGTTGTAGAACCCGCTACCGGTACGTCATTGATTGGAACCACTTGAACATCAATATTCGCCGATACAACATCAGTACCATCACTCACATCGTAAGTTAGGTCGACATTACCATTGAAGTTCTCGTTTGGCGCAAAGGTGTAAGTACCATCGCCATTATCCGTGAACACACCGTCAGTGCCTTCGTAGTTAACCGACTCGACAGAAAGGTCATCGCCGTCAATATCGGTTGCACCAGCCAATAGCTGTTCATCGGTAAAGGTTAGCGAGCCATCTTCATTAATGGTGTAGTCGTGGTCGTAGATTACAGACAGGTCGTTCACTGCTGTTACGGTCACGTCTAGTTCCGCAGGAGTAACCCCACCGTTACCATCGTCTACGTTGTAGCTAATCGAGAATTCACCGTTGAAGTTATCTTCCGGTGTAATGGTGTAAGTACCGTCACCATTGTCAGTGATAAGAGCGTTCTCAATTGAAACATCTCCAACACTTGGTTCGTTTCCGCCCGTATCACCAGAGTCATCACCTTCATCGCCGGTTAGCAATTCAGAGATATCAATGCCGTTTTCATTCGCAAGCGCTTCTTCTGCCGTTGGCAAATCGAACGCATTTTGAGTGCCGACATCTTGGCTTGGAACAATAATGCCATTCACGATATCAAATACATGCCAGTGATCACCTGATGGGTTATCAGATAAATCTGGGCTGAAGGTTTCAACCAATGTATCGCCTACAAACACCTGAACTTGTACATCTTCAACACCATCTACATCCCAACTTCTGTTGGTGTAGTTGTGTACTGAATAGTGCATGTCAGCATCTTGGTAGTTTGGAATGGTAATGGTTTCAGGACCATGGCCATTTACATCATCAACATCTTGTTGAACAACGTTACCTTCACCAAGATCATGGCTCATGTCGCGGTAGTAAATATGGTCTAGCTCATTGCCATTCTCTGTATCGTATAGCCATAAGTGGTTGTCCATATCTCGAGGACTTTCACCCCAAGTCACCACGATACGCATATCTGTTTCTTCAAGTACTTCAGATATCGCGGTTACGCCACCATTCACATCTTCGCCCGCAGGGACAAGGAAGCTGTTAGTAATAGAACCTTCTTGCTCAATGGTAACCGTGCCTTGGTCAACGACTGAACCTGTAACAGAGTAGTTACCTGAATCATCCGTTACTGTGGTGTAGCTATTGCCAGCACTGTCGGTCAAGGTGACTTCCGCACCAGACACTGGATTACTGGTTTCAGCATCTAACACAGTACCGGTTACGGTTGTTTCATCGCCCTGCTCTCCGATAATTGCGGTCATGTCATCGTCTTCGATGTCAGTCGCGAATTGTAGGAGCTCTTCTTGAGTAATGGTGTATGAACCATCTTCTTCAATGGTTATCGCCACATCAGCAGAAACAATTGGCGCGTCGTTAACTGGGTCAACGGTTAAGCCTAAGTTAGCGGCAATTGGTGTGTCGCCATCGCTGATGCTGTAGGCAACGTCGATGTAGCCATTGAAGTTTTCGCTTGGAGTGATTGAGAACGTGCCATCGCCATTATCGACAATCGTTGCATCGTCACCCACTAAGGTTAAGTCGGAAGCGACAAGGTCATCGCCCTCAATATCAGCGGCATTCGCAAGTAGCTGTTCCTGCGTGATAGTGATGACATTATCTTCATCAACGTTCGCGTAAACATCGGATGTCGTTGGCAAGTCATTGACTGGGTTTACCGTCAGATCGGCGTTCGCCACAATTGACTCAGTGCCGTCTGAAATATCAAAGCTTAGGTCGATATCGCCATTGAAGTTCGCATCTGGCGTTACCGTAAAGGTGCCATCGCCATTATCAACAACAGTTGCATTATCGCCTGCGCTTAGGTTGCTTGCGGTCAGGTCATCGCCATCCACATCAGAGGCTTGAGATAGCAACTGCTCTTGAGTCAGAGTAATCGAACCATCTTCATCAATGCTGTATGCCAAGTCACCCGATACTGGTGGATCGTTAATTGGAAGAACATCAATACTTGCGTCGGTGGCTACTGTCGCACCGTCTTCATCTGTCACCACGACATCGAGGCTAACATCGCCATCGAAGTTTGCGTTCGGTGCAAAGCTGAATGTGCCGTTACCGTTGTCAGTAAAGATACCGTCAGCGCCTGTGTAAGTAACGCTATCAATCGCCACTTCGCCTTCAATATCCGAAGAGTTCGCCAACAGTTGCTCTGCACTGATGGTGATAACTTCATCTTCGTTGACTGAGTAACTGGTTGAGCCTGCGATTGGCGGATCGTTCACCTCAAGTACGGTGATTCCCGCTGTGGTCGCTTCTGTTGCCCCTTCTTCATCGGTAACAACAACCGCTAAACTCACATCACCATTGAAGTTCTCGTTTGGCGAGAAGGTGTAAGTACCGTCACCGTTGTCTTCGAACACACCATCACTGCCAGTGTAAGTCACGCTATCAATCGCAACCTCACCTTCAATATCTGAAGAGTTGGCTAATAGCTGTTCGTTACTGATCGTGATTGAGTTGTCTTCATGCACAGTGTAAGACGTACTACCCGCCACTGGTGGATCGTTCTCAGGCGTCACGCTCACATCAATGTTGGCTTGAACCGTATCCGTGCCATCTGACACATCAAAGCTGAAGTTCACATCACCATTGAAGTTCTCGTTTGGTGCAAAGCTATAGCTTCCGTCACCATTGTCGGTAAGCACACCATCAGCACCCGTGTATGTCACACCTTCGACTGTTAGGTCATCACCTTCAACATCCGTTGCACCCGTTAACAGGTCAGCGTCAGTGAAGTTAAGAACCCCATCTTCACCAATAGTGAATGCTTGATCTTGCAACTCTGGCGCATCATTGACAGGTGTTACCGTCAAGTCTAGGCCAGCAGCAACCATGTCTTCTCCATCGGTGACATCGTAACTAAATTCGATATTACCGTTGAAGTTTTCACTTGGTGTAATGGTGAAACTGCCATCGTCGTTCATTTGAACGGTCGCATTTTCATCATTGGTGGTTAGGTTGATTGCTGATAGATCATCACCATCAATGTCAACAGCGTGTTCTAGCAACTGCTCTTGAGTTAGCGTGATGCTGTTGTCTTCGGCTGTAACGGCACTGATATCACCATCAACTTCTGGAGCATCATTCGCTGGCGATATATGAATCGTCACATCTTGTGTTGCCGTTGCGGTGGTGCCCGTATCAACATCAGTCGATGTCGCATTAACGGTTAGTACCACATCACCATTGAAGTCACCTGAAGGGATAAACTCTAGCCCTTCTAGCTCGCCAGGTTGCAATGACCAAGTGCCATCACCGTTATCGGCACCTGCAGAAAGTGAGCTACCTTCTGGCACATCTTCAATCAAGATAGCGAGGTTTTCTGAGCCATCGGTATCGGTTAGCGCGGCATCAATATCAAGTGGTACAGGTGTATCTTCAGTACCAATGATTTGGTAATCCGCGTCAGACACTGTGATTTCGATGTTATCGATACCAAACGACTCGTCAATCACGCTTTGATTCAGAGTTGAACCGAAGCCTAATTCAAGTTGGCCGTCTTCAACGGGTACCGTTAGGTTGATTTGGTGTGCTTGGTCGTTCCAACCACTGAAACCTTCACCTTGCGATACGCCGTGAACCACTTCACCGACTTCATTGCCCGCTGAATCGTACAACGTTGTCGTGCCATCTTCAGTACGGAACGCTGAGTTATCTAACGAGGTAAGCTCTTCGCCACCGACAAAGATTTGGAACGACTCACCATCCCATGAGTCAATTTCGTAGAAGTTGAACGAGATATTAACTTCGCTCACATCACTTGGAATATCGTAAGTTTTGCTTACGGCCTCCTCGCCACCAGTGCCACCAATACGACCTAGCATGTCACCAGATTCGAAGCCTTGTGAGCTTTCAGTACCGGTATTCCAACCGTTTGAGCCAGACTCGAAGTTGTCTGAAGCAATCACTAGGTCAGAAGCAATCGACAGCTCTGGCATATCAACCACAGATTGAACATCAATTGTCGCTTCTGCTGGTACTGTCGCTGTACCGTCATTCACGTCGAACGTCACATTCACATTGCCGTCGAAGTTTTCATTCGGTGCGAATGTATAAGTACCGTCGCCGTTATCAACCAAAGTACCGCTATCTGAAGCCACATTTTCAACCGATAAGTTATCGCCATCAATGTCGCCTGCATTTTGCAGTAGTTGCTCTTCAGTGAAGGTAAAGCTGGTGTCTTCTTGAGTCACAAATTGTGGCTCACCAACTGTTGGCAAGTCATTAACTGGGTTAACCGTTAGGTCGGCCGTTGCTTGAAGCGTCGCATCACCATCGGTAATGTCGAAGTTCAAATCAATGTCGCCATTGAAGTTAGCATCTGGCGTGATAGTGAAACTACCATCATCGTTTGCAGTAACTGTCGCATCACCACCAACGGTCAGGTTAGCTGCTGTTAAGTCATCGCCATCCACGTCACTCGCTTGAGCAAGTAATTGCTCTTGGCTCAGGGTAATTGAACCATCTTCGTCCACGCTGTACGCCAAGTCGCCCGATACCGGAGCATCATTAACAGGCAGAACATCAATGCTTGCGTTGGTCGCTACAGTTGCGCCTTCTTCATCAGTAACGACAACATCAAGGCTTACATCGCCATCGAAGTTAGCGTTAGGTGCGAAGCTGAATGTTCCGTCACCATTGTCGGTAAAGATACCGTCTGAACCTGTATAGTTAACGCTATCAATCGCCACTTCACCTTCGATATCAGAAGCGTTCGCCAACAGTTGCTCTGAACTGATGGTGATAACTTCGTCCTCGTTGACTGAGTAGCTCGTTGAGCCTGCGATTGGTGGATCGTTCACCTCAAGTACAGTAATACCCGCGGTGGTCGCTTCAGTCGCGCCCTCTTCATCAGTTACGACAACATCAAGGCTAACTTCGCCGTTGAAGTTTTCGTTTGGTGAGAAGGTGTAAGTACCGTCACCGTTGTCTTCAAAGACACCGTCAGCGCCAGTGTAAGTCACGCTGTCAACGGCCACATCACCTTCAATGTCTGAAGAGTTAGCAAGTAACTGTTCGTCACTGATGGTAATTGAGTTGTCTTCATGAACGGTGTAAGACGTGCTACCTGCAACCGGTGGATCGTTCTCTGGTGTCACGCTGACATCAATGTTGGCTTGAACCGTATCCGTGCCATCTGACACATCAAAACTGAAGTTCACATCACCATTGAAGTTTTCGTTTGGCGCAAAGCTGTAGCTTCCGTCGCCATTATCAGTAAGAACACCATCCGCACCTGTGTAAGTAACGCCTTCAACCGATAGGTCATCCCCATCAATGTCGGTCGCACCTGTCAGCAAGTCTTCATCAGTGAAGTTCAAGATGCCGTCTTCGCCGATGCTGAACGTTTGATCTTGTGGTTGTGGAAGGTCATTAACTGGATTAACGGTTAGGTCAGCCGTTGCAACCAGCGTATCTGTACCGTCGCTAATGTCGAACGTTAGGTCAATGTCACCATTGAAGTTCGCATCTGGCGTAATGGTAAAGCTGCCGTCATCGTTAGCAACAACCGTCGCGTCTCCATCAACAATCAAGTTAGAAGCAGTAAGGTCGTCGCCATCTACATCACTCGCTTGAGAAAGAAGCTGCTCCTGGCTCAAGGTAATCGAACCGTCTTCCTCAACACTGTATGCCAGGTCGCCTGATACTGGTACATCGTTGATTGGTAATACATCAACCGTAATAAACGTATCAACTTGAGCGCCGTCTTCATCTTGAATGGTCACATCCAACTGCACTTGGCCGTTGAAGTTTTCATTCGGTGCGAAGCTACATGTACCGTCACCATTGATTGAGAAGATGCCGTCTGGACCGTCGTAGTTGATCTCAACAAGCTCAACATCACCTTCAATATCAGATGCGTTCAGCAGAACTTGAGACTCACTGAAAGTCAGTACTGAATCTTCATCGATGGTGTATGACGTTGGGCCAGCAACTGGCGGATCGTTCACTTCTAGAACCGTAATGCCCGCAGTAGTCGATACGGCTGCATCGTCTTCATCCACAACAACCACATCAAGGCTAACTTCGCCATTGAAGTTCTCGTTTGGAGAGAAGGTATATGTGCCGTCACCGTTGATTTCCAGAACACCGTCGCTACCACTGTAAGTCACGCTATCAATCGCGACTTCGCCTTCGATATCCGAAGAGTTCGCTAGCAATTGTTCGTTACTGATCGTAATAGAATTGTCTTCATGAACCGTATAAGACGTGCTACCCGCAACCGGTGGATCATTCTCTGGCGTCACGCTCACATCAATGTTAGCGGTTACCGTATCGGTACCATCTGATACATTAAACGAGAAGTTCACATCGCCATTGAAGTTTTCATTTGGTGCGAAGCTGTATGTGCCATCGCCATTATCAGTTAGGACACCGTCTGTTCCAGTGTACGTTACACCTTCAACACTTAAGTCGTCTCCCTCAATGTCCGTCGCACCTGTTAATAGGTCTTGGTCATTAAAAGTTAACACGCCATCTTCGCCGACTGTGAATGTCTGGTCTTGTGCTTCTGGACCGTCGTTCACAGGTGAAACCGTTAGCTCTAGGTTGGTAGAGACAACATCATCACCATCAGACACATCAAACGTAAAGCTAACATCGCCATTGAAATCAGCATCTGGCGTTAATGTGTACGTACCATCACCGTTATCGGTAATCGTAACGCTCTCATCATCGGTTGCTAAATTCAGAGCCGTCAGCTGATCGCCATCTAAATCACGCGCATTAGCCAATAAGTCTTCTTGCGTAATGATGATCGAACCATCTTCTTCAACCGTTGCAGAAACCGGAAGTGCTTCAGGTGCGTGCTCAATGTGCGCGCCTGTCGCGTTAATGTAGATGGTTTGAGATACCGTTTCAGAATCATCATTGGATAGCTCTGTTGCGGTTGCGGTTACATGAACTTCAAGCTGTTCGTTGAAGTCTTCAGGTAGCTGGATTTGTAGTGCATTTTCGATAGCCGTTGTTGGTAAGTTCACCGTACCATCAGGGCCAACCGTCACTTCACCGCTGTAGATTTGGCTGTTCACTTCACCGACATCGATTGTGAAGTTGAAATCTGTGTAGTCAGCATCACCGCCGCCATACAAATCTTCAAAGCCGTAAACCAGCTCGCCGTCTTCATTAACCGTCGTGCGAGTATGTTCGATACCATCTTGGTTTAGCTGAGAGCTTGAACCACCATGGAAGATCGCGTCACCATTCTGGCCTTGAATCACGGTCTCGGTTCCATCTGCCGCAACAAAGACAAGTTGAGGATCAACCGTATCCATGTTCGCAGGCGAACCATCCTCAGCACGGAACTCGTACTGACCGTCTTGCATCGCATCAAAGTCGTTGTGCTGATGTCCGTTTGGAATTAAGAACAGGTTAAAGCTTTCGCCTTCCGCAACTTGGAAGCTGAACTGTTCTTGCCCAGGAACAAGGTCACCACCACCATCGACTTGTGAGGCATTCTCGTAGACGATTTCAACGCCCGTGATGTTGCCGTCTTCGTCAACTTTGTAGTAACCCGCTGTGTTTTCGTAACCAGCCGTCTCACCCTCAAATGTGACTGTGATTTCAGTATCGTTGTAACTGGTGATACCGTTGTCTTGGTTATTGATTACCCCTTCGTTGTCGTAGGTAATCACTGAGCCTTCAGGCACACCATCGACCGTTACCGTCAGTGTTTCTGATAGATCTTGGTCTACTAGCGCAGCCGCAATATTAAGCTCAACAATGCCGCCTGGCTCAACCAGAATTGCTTCATCATCAACGTTGACACCATCGCCATCCGTGATAACTAAGTCAGGCGCATCAGCTACGGCTTCAATGTGAACATTGATGTCTTGTTCAACTTCATCCGTACCGTCTGTCACCGTAAAGCTGAACTGCAGGTCACCACTGAAGTGCTCTTCAGGAACGAAGCTGAACGTGCCGTCACCATTGTCGGTGACTGTGCCTTCATCGCCAGAGTAATTGATGCTAGTAACGCTTAGGTCATCGCCATCAATATCAATCGCACCACTCAAAAGATCTTCTTGAGTGAACAGGATGCTGCCATCCTCTTCAATGTGGTACAGGCCTGGAGCAACAATTGGAATGTCATTCACCGGATTAACGGTCAATGTCATGTCATTCGACGTGCTCAGCTCACCGTCGCTCACCTCATAAGTGAATGCAATATCACCGTTGAAGTTTTCAGAAGGAGTCACTGTGTACGTGCCATCACCGTTGTCGACAATGCTTGCGTTCGGATCATTGGTTTCAAGCGAAGAAGCAAATAGCTCATCGCCATCTTGGTCGCTCGCGTTCTCCAGTAGCATTTCTTGTGTAACGAGGATTGAACCATCTTCGTCGACATCAGCCACCATTGGCGTCGCTTCTGGCGCATCATTGACGAACTCAACTTTTAGGTCGATGTTTGCGGCAACCACATCCGTGCCATCGCTCACATCAAACGCTAAGTCAACATTACCGAAGAAGCCTTGCTCTGGTGTTAATGTGTATGTTCCGTCGCCATTGTCTGTGACTTCTACCGTGTCGCTTGCACTCGTCACATTCACAACTGACAGTTCATCACCTTCAACGTCTGTCGCTTGTGCCAGTAACTCAGCTTCGGTAATAGTAATCGCTTGACCATCTTCCGTAGTGAAAGACATGTCAGGCACGTCTGGCGCATCATTGATTGGATTTACGGTTAGGTTGAGGTCAGCGGCAACAGTTTCGATTGCGTCAGTGACATCGTAAGTAAATTCAATCTCACCAAAGAAATCTGCACTTGGTGTAATCGTGAAGCTACCGTCTGGATTTTCGACAACAACCGCATTTGGATCGTTGGTCGCAAAGTTAACCGCTTCAAGGTTATCGCCATCTACATCGGTTGCATTCGCTAACAGATCCTCTTGAGTGATAGTGATTGAACCATCTTCATCAACAGCGGCTTCAATTGGACCACTCACCTCAGGGCCTTCATTGACAATTTCAACGTCGACTCTTGCTGTACTTGGTGCGCTTGCTTGCCCGTCACTGATATCGAAAGTCAGATTCACTTCACCGTAGAAGTCTTCTGCCGGTTCGAAGGTAAAGGTATTATCACCGTTATCCGTTAAGGTACCTTGCGTTTGGTCTGCAAGTAATAGGTTTTCAACATGAAGAATGTCGCCATCAACATCGGTCGCGCCAGACAATAGGTCTTTCGCTTCGATGATCATGGAGCCGTTTTCAAGCATTTGGGTGTGCAATGGCTCACCCGGAACCGGCACATCATTGACCGGTACAACCGTTAGGTCTAGATGCGTTGCAACTTCATCAGTACCATCAAACACCTTGTAGTCGATGTCGATTTCGCCATTGAAGTTTTCATTCGGCATGAAGGTAAACGTACCATCACCGTTATCAACTAGCTCACCGTTGTCACCACCGTAAGTGATGTCAGAAATAGACAGCGTATCGCCTTCCACATCTGTGGTGTTCGCTAGCAAGTCATCCGCACTAAACGTGATGCCTTCATCTTCGTCTGTCGATAGAACAATCGGGCCAGAAACGATTGGCGCATCGTTCACGGATTCGAAGTTGATGTTGATGATGTTGCTGTCTGTCAGCTCACCATCCGTAACTTGGTAACCGAGTTCGATTTCACCATGGAAGTTTTCATCCGGTGTTACCGTCCAAGTACCATCACCATTATCGGTGAGTGTTGCATGCTCTGAGTTTTCACCCACTAGCTCGAGATTCTGAATATCGAGGTCGTCGCCATCAATATCAGATGCTTGCGCCAGTAGTTGTTCTTCGGTAATCACAACCGAAGCAAACTGTGCAGAACCATCGGTATCGACAGTAATATTCGGAAGTTCAGCCGTTAGCTCGATTTCGTTGTCACCCGCATGGATATTCAACTCAACCGTTTCGGTGATCTCTGAACCATCAACACCAATCGATGTAAACACGGCTTCATCATGACAAGTTTGTGACACTGTCATGTTTTGAACCACGTAAGTACCATTACCTTGCACGGTACCAAGTTCAAAGTAAGACACCGGCTCATTTACCGTAAGCGTATAGTCCGTCTCGTAATTGCTACGGTCTTCTTTGTGGTAAGTCATCGAATCGATTAACTCACCATCATCGTTGAACGCGCGAATTTCTACTTCAGTAAAGTGACGAGACTCTTCCATGAACCAGCCACCCAAACCATCAAGGTGGAAGCTGATTTCATTGATGTCTTGACCTTCAACCGAAACGGTCAGTTTCTCATCACCACTTAGGCCTTGACGGTCTGTATCACCAATACCGTGACCAATGTGGGTGTTACCATTCCAAGCACCAAGAGGATCATCGTTACTTTGAACAGTTACCGTTAAGTCGCCATCCGAGAACTCACGAGTATAAGGGTCGACTTCTGTACCCCAATCGTCCACGCTCGCGTTATCGTCAAACGTACCGATTTGCGTGGTGTGTGTACCGTTAGCCAATGCGTCATCATTTGGAATAAAGCGTACTTCTGTGTCGGCAGGAACTTCTTGTCCTACTTCCAGCACCACCCATTCGTCATTCACATTCGCTTCAATGATGCCGTTTTCTGGCGCTTGGTCTAAACGTAGTGCTGGCTCTTCACGAAGTGTTACACCAACTGTTTGGTCTTCTTGGGCTTGGATGAAGATTTCATCGCCCGCTTCCGGCGCATCGTTGACAGGATTAACCGTCAAGTCGAGTGTCGTCAGAACTTCATTCTCACCATCACTGATGTTGTATGTGAAGTCCAACTCGCCATTGAAGTTTTCTGTGTGCGTAATGGTGAATGAACCATCGTCATTAGCAACAATTGTCGCATCTGGATCGTTGGTTTGTAGGTTAGATGCCGTTAGATCATCACCTTCAACGTCCGTTGCGTTCGCTAGCAACTGCTCTTGAGTAATGGTAATTGCGTTATCTTCATCGACTTCAGCCTGAATGCCCGAAGTTTCAGGTCCATCATTCACAGCAATAACATCGATGCCAGCGGTTGTGGTTGCGGTTGCACCGTCTTCGTCAACGACAACAACGTCTAGTGAAATATCACCATCGAAGTTTTCATTTGGCGTAAAGGTGTAAGTACCATTGCCATTATCAACAAAAGAGCCGTCATCACCGGAGTAAGTTACTCCAGACAATGATACATCGCCTTCTACATCGGAAGAGTTTGCCAATAGTTGCTCATCACTGATCGTGATTTGGCCATCTTCTTGAACTGTGTAAGATGTCGAGCCCGCAACCGGTGGATCATTCTCAGGCGTTACGCTGACATCAATAACAGCTGATGTTGAATCAGTACCGTCAGAGACATCGAACGAGAATTGAACATCACCATTGAAGTTCTCGTTTGGAGCAAAGCTGTATGTGCCGTCGCCATTATCGCTAAGAACACCATCTGCACCTGTGTAGAGCACGTTTTCAATCGACAGGTCGTCACCATCAATATCTGACGCGCCAGCAAGCAGGTCAGCATCAGTGAAGAGTAACGTACCGTCTTCTTCAATCGTGAACTGTTGATCTTGCGCTTGTGGCAAGTCATTAACCGGATTCACGGTAATGTCTAGGCCAACTTGAACTGAACCACCATCGTTATCGATGATATCGAAGTTCAGGTCTAGGTCACCGTTGTAGTCAGCGTTAGGCGTAATGGTGTAGCTGCCATCATCATTGTGTTGGATGGTCGCATTTTCATCAGTAGATAGATTGATAGCTTCTAAGTTGTCGCTATCAATATCACCTGCTCTTGCTAGCAATTGCTCTTGGCTTAGCGTGATGGAGCTATCTTCATTGATGGTGTAAGCCAAATCACCCGATACTGGCGCATCATTGATTGGCAATACATCAACGTTAATGTGTGTTTCAACCGTTGCGCCATCTTCATCTTGAATGGTCACACCCAGTTGAACCTGACCATTGAAGTTTTCGTTGGGTGCAAAGCTGCATGTACCATCGCCATTTACAGTGAAGATACCGTCAGAGCCATCGTAGTTAATGCCAACGAGTTCTACATCGCCTTCGACATCCGAAGCATTCACAAGAATCTGAGATTCACTGAACGTCAGAACCGAATCTTCGTCAATGGTGTATGACGTTGGACCCGCAACCGGTGGATCATTCACTTCTAGAACGGTAATGCCAGCGGTAGTTTCATCAATCGAACCGTCTTCATCGGCAACAATAACGTCAAGGCTGATATCGCCACTGAAGTTTTCATTAGGAAGGAAGGTGTAACTGCCGTCACCATTATCTTGGAACACACCATCTGTGCCGCTGTAAGTTACGCTGTCAACAGACACTGCACCTTCAACGTCAGAAGAGTTTGCTAGCAACTGTTCATCAGAAATTGTGATGGCATTGTCTTCATTGACCATGTATGAGGTTGAACCCGCAACTGGCGGATCGTTCTCAGGCGTCACACTCACATCAATGTTAGCGCTGACCGTTTCTGTGCCATCAGACACATCGAAACTGAAGTTCACATCGCCATTGAAGTTTTCATTTGGCGCGAAGCTGTATGAGCCCTGACCTAAGTCAGTCAGTACGCCATCAGTGCCTTCATAAGTGATGCTTTCAACCGTTAGGTTGTCACCTTCAATGTCTGTAGCACCTGTTAGCAGATCCGCGTCTGTGAACAGCAAAGTACCGTCTTCTGCAATACTGAACTGTTGATCTTGAGGGACTGGTAGGTCATTAACTGGGTTAACGGTTAGGTCTGCAGAAGCTTGAACAGTATTAGTGCCATCTGAGATATCGAAGCTGATATCGATGTCGCCATTGAAGTTATCATCTGGCGTGATGGTGAAGCTGCCGTCATCATTAGCTACTACCGTCGCATCTCCACCAACCGTAAGGTCGCTAGCTGTCAGGTCATCGCCCTCTACGTCAGACGCTTGCGATAGCAACTGCTCTTGGCTTAGGCGAATCGAGCCGTCTTCGTCAATTGAGTACGCTAGGTCACCCGATACAGGTGCATCATCAACTGCAGTTACGCTGACGTCGATGTTTGCTGACACCGTATCGGTACCGTCAGACACATCGAAACCGAAGTTTACGTCGCCATTGAAGTTCTCATTTGGTGCGAAGGTGTAAGTACCATTACCGTTATCAGTAAGGATACCGTCGCCACCGTCGTGGGTCACACCTTCAACCGTTAGGTTGTCACCTTCAATGTCCGTTGCGCCTGTTAACAGGTCGGCATCAGTAAAGATAAGTGTGCCATCTTCTTCAACGCTGAACTGTTGATCTTGAGGTACTGGCAGGTCGTTAACTGGGTTAACCGTTAGGTCAGCTGATGCTTGAACCGTATTGGTGCCATCTGAGATATCGAAGCTGATATCGATGTCACCGTTAAAATTCTCATCTGGCGTGATGGTGAAACTGCCATCATCGTTAGCTACAACTGTCGCATCACCGTCAACCGTTAGGTCGCTAGCAGTCAGGTCATCGCCTTCCACATCAGACGCTTGCGATAGAAGCTGCTCTTGGCTTAAACGGATAGAGCCGTCTTCGTCAATTGAGTATGCGAGGTCGCCCGATACTGGCGCATCATCAACCGCTGTTACGCTCACATCGATGTTCGCTGATACCGTATCGGTGCCATCTGATACATCGAAGCCGAAGTTTACATCGCCATTGAAGTTTTCATTTGGTGCGAAGGTGTAAGTCCCGTTGCCGTTGTCGGTAAGAATACCGTCGCCGCCATCGTAGGTCACACCTTCAACCGTCAGGTTGTCGCCTTCAATGTCAGTAGCACCGGTTAACAGATCTGCATCGGTGAAAATGAGCGTGCCGTCTTCTTCAACACTGAACTGTTGATCTTGAGGCACTGGTAGGTCATTTACTGGGTTAACGGTTAGGTCAGCCGAAGCTTGAACGGTATTGGTGCCATCTGAGATATCGAAGCTGATATCGATGTCACCGTTGAAGTTCTCATCTGGCGTAATCGTGAAACTGCCGTCATCGTTTTGAGTAACGGTTGCATCACCGTCGACCGTTAAGCCGCTGGCTGTTAGGTCATCGCCTTCAACATCTGATGCTTGTGATAGCAACTGCTCTTGGCTTAGACGAATCGAACCATCTTCGTCGATTGAGTACGC